>NZ_RPSE01000759.1:0-1074 GCF_003949955.1 Streptomyces sp. WAC05292 | reverse complement strand
CTAGGTGTATTGCCCTGTGAGGTTGGGGACGCGGCTGGCGGGTGGTTTGCCTGCGAGCGCGGTGTGTCCGCGGTGGTGATTGTAGGTGTGCAGCCAGCCGGGAAAGGCGTCGCGTCGCTCCTGTTCTGACTGGTAGGAGCGGGCGTAGGCCCACTCGTCCAGGAGGGTGCGGTTGAGGCGTTCGACCTTGCCGTTGGTCTGGGGCCGGTAGGGCCGGGTTCGCTTGTGGGTGATCCCGGCCGCTGCCAGCAGATCGCGCCAGGCGTGCGACTTGTAGCAGGAGCCGTTGTCGGTCAGGACGCGCTCGACGGTGATCCCGACGCCGGCGTAGTAGGCCTGGGCCCGCTGCCAGAAGGCGGTGGCGGTTTCCTTCTTCTCATCGGGCAGGATCTCGCTGTAGGCGAGGCGGGAGTGGTCGTCGACGGCGGTGTGGATGTACTGGTAGCCGACGCCGGTCTTGGTCTTGCGGCTCGCTTGCCGACCGCGGGTCTTGTGGCCGCCTCCGTCGGGGATGTTGCCGAGCTTCTTGATGTCGACGTGGACCAGTTCGCCGGGATGTTCGCGTTCGTAGCGGCGTATGACGGTCCCGGTGCCCCGGTCCAGGTGGGTCAGGCGGGCCAGCCGGAAACGCGTCAGGACGCGGTGGACGGTGGAGGCGGGCACGTTCAGGAGTCCGGCGATTCGGGCCGGTCCCCACCGCCGGGCGAGGCGGACCTTGATGATCCGCCGTTCGGTGCGGGTCGCGGTCCGGCGCGGGCTGCGGTGCGGGCGGGAGGAGCGGTCGGCCATGCCAGCCTCACCGACGGCGCGGTAGCGAGCGGCCCACCGCTGGGCCGTGGTCGGTGAGACCTGGAAACGTTCGGCGGCCCGCCGCAGTGGCCAGCCGTCCTCGACCACGCAGCAGGCCAGACGCAGACGACCGGTCTCGGTCAAGGGTGCATTACGGTGGGGCACGAGGGCCTTTCTGGTCGGTGTAGACGTCGCAATCCACACCGAACCCGGAAGGCCCTCACCCGTTCAAGACCCCACAACCGAGACCTGCACCACCCGTCCACAACCTCCCGGGTCAATACA
>NZ_RPSE01000758.1:0-1075 GCF_003949955.1 Streptomyces sp. WAC05292 | reverse complement strand
CCCTCCACCTCCAGCCCACCCCCGGCACCGACCTCGCCCTCGCCCTCGGCCTGCTCCACCTCGCCGTCACCGAGGGCCGCGCCGACCGGGAATACCTCGACAAGCGCACCACCGGCTTCGACGCCGCCTGGCGGCGGGCCGCCGCCTGGTGGCCCGAGCGCGTGGAACGCGTCACCGGGGTCCCCGTCGCCGAGATGCGCGAGGCCGTCGGCCTCCTCGCCGACGCGGAGCGGGCGTACGTCCTGACCGGCCGCGGAGCCGAACAGCACAGCAAGGGCACCGACACCGTCGCCGCGTTCATCAACCTCGCCCTCACCCTGGGCCTGCCCGGCCGCGAGGGCAGCGGCTACGGCTGCCTCACCGGCCAGGGCAACGGCCAGGGCGGCCGCGAGCACGGCCAGAAGGCCGACCAGCTCCCCGGCTACCGCATGCTCACCGACCCGGCGGCCCGCGCCCACGTCGCCTCCGTGTGGGGCGTCGACCCCGACAGCCTGCCCGGCCCCGGCCGCAGCGCGTACGAACTCCTCGACGCCCTCGGCACCGACGGAGGGCCCCGCGCCCTCCTCGTCTTCGGCTCCAACCCCGTCGTCTCCGCGCCCCGCGCGGCCCGCATCGCCGACCGGCTGGCCTCCCTCGACCTGCTCGTCGTCGCCGACTTCGTGCCGTCCGAGACCGCCGAACTCGCCGACGTCGTCCTCCCCGTCACCCAGTGGGCCGAGGAGGAGGGCACCATGACCAGCCTGGAGGGCCGCGTACTGCGCCGCCGCAGGCTCCTGCCGCCGCCCGGCGAAGCCCGCAGCGACCTCGACGTCCTCCACGGCATCGCCGTCCGCCTCGGCCAGGACCCCGCCCGCTTCCCCACCGACCCCCGCACCGTCTTCGAGGAGCTGCGCCGCGCCTCCGCCGGCGGCCGCGCCGACTACTCCGGCATCAGCTGGGAACGCCTCGACGCCGGCGAGGCCCTGCACTGGCCCTGCCCCGAGACCCCCGCCGGCGCCGGCGAAGTGGAACGGCAGGAACACGGTGTCGGTGCGCAGCGAGGGGACGAGGCGGACGGCGGCGGCCGGGCCAACCT
>NZ_RPSE01000757.1:0-1075 GCF_003949955.1 Streptomyces sp. WAC05292 | reverse complement strand
GGACCACACCGCCCCGGACCCCCAACTCCCGCCGGGCTACACGCCGCTGCCCGCGCCCGGCCCGGGGTACCCCGACCGCGCCGCTCCGGAGCGGCCGCAGCCGCCCGGCCCCGGCCCCTCATACGCGGACCACGTCGCCGCGGAGCGGCCGCTGCCGCCCGGCGGTGACCCGCTCGGCGGGCCGGCCCCCGCGGCGGGGCCCCGGTACGCGGACCGCGTCGTCCTGGGGCCGCCGTCGCCCTCCGGCAGCGACCCGCTGGCCGAACCCGGTTCCGCGGCGGGCCCCCGGTACGCGGACCACGTCGTCCCGGAGCGGCCGTCGCCGTTGCCGTCCGCCGGCGACCCGCCGGGTGTGGCCGGGCCTGTGGCCGGTCCCCGGTACGCGGACCACATCGTGCCCGAGCGGGATCCCCAGGGGGCCGGCCCGCACGGCGGCGGCGCGGCGGGTGAGGGCGGCCTCCCGGCGGCCGACGCCGCGGGCCGTGCGCCGCTCGTCGCCCCCGGGTACGAGACCGGGCCGCGTGGCGGAGCCGTGGGCGGCTCGTCCCGAGCCGTTGCCGCACACGCGGTCGGGCCGGAGGCCGTGACCTCGCGGGTCGCCGCGGGGGAGGCGACCGGCGCCGCCCCGGAGCGGCGGCCGATCGGGTCGAAGGTGCCGCAGGGGTACTCGTACCCGTACGGCGGCCCCAAGGCCGCGGAGGACGCGCCGCCCGCGGAGGCGCCCGCGCCCCCGGCGCCCGCCCAGGCGCCGCCCGGCCGGTCCGGCGGCGGTCCCGCGGGCGACGCGCTGCCGGCCGGTGCGGACGTGCCCTGGCACGGCGCGACCCCGCGCCGGCAGGCCGCCCTGCCGCCCGCCCTGCCCCAGGGCTACCGGCACGCCGACGACGACACCGCCCCCCGGCCCGCGTATGCGGGCGGCCCGATTCCGGCAGGCCTGCCCCATGCTCCCGGGGAACCCGCGGGGGCGGAGGGCCCGGGTGGAGACGGATCCGCTGCCCGGCCCGTGGCCCCGGGTGGTCCGGGCGGGCCGGTTCCGGCGCGCCCGGACCACCCGGGGCCACGGGCCGGGCAGCGG
>NZ_RPSE01000756.1:0-823 GCF_003949955.1 Streptomyces sp. WAC05292 | reverse complement strand
GCAGGTGTTCTCCGAGATCGAGGAGTACGCCGCCGACTGCCGCTTCCACGACTGCGCCCACGAGGCGGAGCCCGGCTGCGCGGTCACCGCGGCCGTGGCGGAGGGGACGCTGCCGGAGCGCCGCCTGGAGAGCTACCGCAAACTGCTGCGGGAGAACCAGCGCATCGTGGCCAAGACGGACGCCCGCCTGCGGGCCGAGATCCGCCGCGACTGGCGCCTGAAGTCGGCCGAGGGCCGCGCCAACTACGCCGCCAAGCGCGGCGGCCGCGGCTGACGGCGGCTCCGCATCCGCAGCCCCGCCCCTGGAACCCGTAGTTCCGGGGGCGGGGCTGCGGCGCCTGCCTGCCGGGCGCCCCTGTGCCGCGCCGTTCGTGCGGTCGGCGAGCGTCGACACCGTGTAGGCGCAGATGCCGAGGACGACCGCAGGCTCGTCCGCCTCACCCCGCGGCCGGGCCGCCCTCCACCGCTCGGCCGAACTCTTCGGCGAACTCCGGGCCGAATGGTCGGCCGTCCTCGGCCCCGGCCGCGTACGCGGCCTCGAACTGGCCCTGCGCGGGGTCGTCCCCCGCGAAACGGCCTTCCGCCTGGACGCCGGCACCCGGCTGTCCGGCGCGTGACACCCGGTGGAAGGGCCGGAGGCGACCGGGTGGTCGCGGGACTCGCAGGAGAAGGCCGCGGCCCGGTCGTGCCGTCCCGGGGTGCGGGGTGCGGGGCCGTGCCGGTCAGCCCGACAGGACCGTGCCCGTCCACGCGCCCAGCACCATCAGGCACGCCAACAGCTCCACCAGCACGCTCGTCCCCACCGACCGCATCACCGCCCGCA
>NZ_RPSE01000755.1:0-1087 GCF_003949955.1 Streptomyces sp. WAC05292 | reverse complement strand
GCTCGGCGGCCCGGGCCGGCCGGTCCCGCCCGCCGAAGGCGGGCAGCGCCTCCTCCAGCACCACGCCCCGCGGATGGCGGGCCAGCCAAGCCGGCAGGCACCGCAGGTGCAGGGCGCTCCCCAGGTCGAGGGGCTGGGGCTTCGGCGCGCGCAGCGACGCCAGGAAGTCCTCGGCGGCGCGCCCCGCGGGCGGCAGCGGCACGGGGTGGAGGAACAGCTGCTCGGGCAGGCCCAGCAGCGCCCGCCAGCGGGCCGCGGCGGCCACAGGTACGTCACCCGGGTCGTCCGCGAGGTCGGCGCGCAGCGCGGCGAGCACCCCTTCCGGCAGGTGCCAGCGGCGCCGGGCGAGCACCACGTGGCGGTGGCGCAGCCGCGGCGTGCGCACCACCCGGCCGCCCGGGGCCGGGAAGGCGGTGCGGGGCAGGAGCTGCCGGAAGTCGACGACGCCCTCGGGGTGGTCGCACAGGAACGGCGCGAGGCGCTGCGGGAGCATCACCGGCGCGAGGAAGCCGAGGTAGAGGACGTCGAGGAGCTCGCCGGTCGCCCGCAGGCGCAGGCGCAGCTGGTCCGAGGCAGGGTCGTGCACCAGGTCCACGTCGGATTCGGAGATCGCGGCGCGATGCCGGTCGGGGCCGATCTCGGCGTCCGCGAGCAGCGGGTGCAGGTTGGCGTTGAAGCCGCCCACCGGCCGGATCTGCGCCGCCCGGGCGCCGTCGCCGAGGCCTCGCCGTATCTCGCGTGCGACGGCGCGGGCGGCCGCGGGGGGCAGGCCGTCGAGGAAGCGGCTGGTGAAGCGGCCCCAGCCGCCGTAGACGTGGTTGACGCAGAGCAGTCCGCCGCCGGCTCCCGCCCCCTCCGGTGCCGTGTCCGCGGGCGGCGCAGCGGGGGCGTGCTGGACGAACCAGGCGTAGCCGAGCGGCCGTGCGGCCGTCCAGTCGGGCAGCCGGGCGGCCAGCCCGCGCACATCGGCGGCGGGCAGGACGACCTCCTCGGGCGGGCCTTCCTGCCCGCCGCCGGCCGCGGCGGCCTGGGCGAGCCGGATGAAGTCGGTGCGCAGCCGGACCAGGCGGTCCGCACCGGGCGGGAG
>NZ_RPSE01000754.1:0-1087 GCF_003949955.1 Streptomyces sp. WAC05292 | reverse complement strand
GTCACGACCGCCATGATCATCACGGTGGACAGGTCTCCCGCCTCGCGCGGACGACCGCCTTCCGGGTGCGCCCGTACCGCTCACACGCGGCGGCTCCGCGCGAGGCGGGAGACCTGTCCACCGTGATGATCATGGCGGTCGTGACCACCCCGGCGGTACTCGCCGCGGCCGCCCTGCGACCGCGCTCGAAGGGGCGCGGCTGACGCCCGGCGTCCGCGCCCCCACCAACCGACCCGACTACCCGACAACCCGACGGGAGAACCCCTCGTGTCCGAATGGCTGGTCCTGGCCACCGCCATGGTGCTCGTCTGCGCCCTCGTCTTCGCCTTCACCGCGCTCCGGCACCGCCGGGTCTCCCCGGACGAGGACACCAGCGAAACGCCCAACGTCATCGAGTACATGACCATGATGGTCGGCGTGGTCTACGCGATCGTCCTGGGCCTCGCCATCGCGGGCGTCTGGGAGGCGCGCGGCGCCGCCGAGGACAGCGTGCGCCGCGAGGCGCAGGCGCTGTACGAGGTAAGCCAGCGCGCCGACGTCTACCCGGCTGCCGTCCGGGACCGCATCCGCGGCGAGGTGGACGCCTACGTCGCCCACACCGTCGCCGTCGACTGGCCGAAGCTGACCGGGGGCGAGACCGCGTCC
The DNA here is from genome assembly GCF_003949955.1 of Streptomyces sp. WAC05292. Taxonomy (NCBI): domain Bacteria; kingdom Bacillati; phylum Actinomycetota; class Actinomycetes; order Kitasatosporales; family Streptomycetaceae; genus Streptomyces; species Streptomyces sp. WAC05292. Next base: position 442 of record NZ_RPSE01000754.1, on the reverse strand, counting down.
GCCGAAGGCGGCGAACTGCTGGCGAAGCTGCGCAGCGACGTCACCCACCAGAGCCCCGCGACCGAGCTCCAGGCCCAGGCCTACCAGCCGCTGCTGGACCACATCGCCACCGCCGACGACGCCCGCCACTCGCGCGTCCAGAGCGACGAGTCGACCCTGCCGGACGTGGTGTGGTTCGGCCTCCTGACAGGCGGCATCGTCACGATCGGCCTGATCTTCACGCTCCAGATCCGCCGCTCAAGCCGCGAACTCCTGCTGGCCGGCATGTTCACCGCACTGATCGTCTTCCTGCTGTTCCTGGTCTGGAGCTTCGACGCCCCGTACGGCCGAGGCGGGATCGACTCCGCGAGCCCGTTCCAGGAACTGTTCCCCCGAGCGGCGGCGATGGCGGCGAAGGCCTGAGCGGGAGCGGGAGCGGCTCCCCGGCGGCGGGGAGGCGGCG
>NZ_RPSE01000753.1:0-1094 GCF_003949955.1 Streptomyces sp. WAC05292 | reverse complement strand
TTCCAGAGCGGGGAAGCCCTTGCGGGTCAGGTAGGCGTTGCCGCTGGCCGGTTGGGTTTTCTCCATCAGTTTTGCGGCCAGCGCGGCCGCCGCCTTGCGGTCAGCCTCCGTTTCAGCCTCTGCGGCCGCAATCACTTCCGGGGCAACCGGCGGCAGGTCGCCGGTCACGGCGTTCACCTTCCCGGCAGCCTCTGATGCGTTCATGCCGAACACTTTCTCTACCAGCTTAAGTCCGTCACCCGCACCGCACTGGTTACAGAGCCAAGTCCCTCGCCCCTCTTTATCGTCAAAGCGGAAACGGTCAGAGCCGCCGCACACCGGACAGGCCTGATGCCGGTTTTTCATGACCTTCACACCCAGCGCCGGAAGAATGCGCGGCCAGTGGCCGCACGCCTGTTTTACGGTTTCCGTTACGTTCATTTTCATCGTTATTTTCTCCCTCAGTGCATGACAGGCGATGTGATATGACGGGCACAGAGTTCATCCATCACGGCCAGCCCGAGAAAGGACAGCGACGGCACGGCCATGAGCGGTCCGGCTTCCATTAAATCTTCCAGCAGCGCACAGGCAATCTGGCGCCCTTTTTCCTCGCCGTGCTGGCGCAGGTAGAAGCCCTCCAGCTCGTCGGCAATGGCACTTTCCAGCGCATCGAGGGTCAGGTGCGGGTAGCGGTGCTGGCGTTCACATACCGTCAGCCATGCACAGGCGACAGCGCGGCGATACAGCGCGGCGCGTAATACGGGCGGTAATGGCTTTTTCATACGTTACCCTCCCCGGTCAGCCAGCGCTGATTGCAGCGCTCTACCACGCCGTCGCGCTGGGCGGTCATAAGGTAAATCAGGGAAGTGAGCTGTGACTGCTGCGCCGGGTCACGACGGACGGTGGCTTGGCCCTGCCGCGGCATCCGTGCTCCAACTTTTGCGCCGAGGCGGCGCAAGTGGTCAAGGCATGCGAAGTGGCGGTCGGGAATGTTGGGGTGTCGCGGGCGGGCTCCTTCGCAAGTGGCAGGCGGCCAGCGGGCGTGGCGATGTAATCTCGATCGGGGTGACGCCGTTTAGCGTGGTCAACACCGGCATGGTTGCCGTGCTTCGAAA
>NZ_RPSE01000752.1:0-1096 GCF_003949955.1 Streptomyces sp. WAC05292 | reverse complement strand
CGCCCAGGGCGTCACCCCCTGGCCGCAGGAGGTCACCACGCAGATGGTGGCGAACTTCCTCGGCGGCGGCGCCGACCTGGTTGGCGAAGGCGTTGCAGACGGCGCCGCCGCCGAGGAAGTTCGCCACCATCTGCGTGGTGACCTCCTGCGGCCAGGGGGTGACGCCCTGGGCGTGCACGCCGTGGTCGCCGGCGAAGATCGCGACCGCGGCGGGCTCGGGGATCGGCGGCGGGCAGACCCGCGACAGCCCGGCGAGCTGCGCGGAGATGATCTCCAGCATGCCGAGGGCGCCGGCGGGCTTGGTCATGCGCTTCTGCCGCTCCCAGGCCTCGCCGAGCGCCTTCGCGTCGAGCGGGCGGATGCTGGCGACGGTCTCGGAGAGCAGGTCGTGCGGCGCCTCGCCGGGCAGGGCGCGGCGGCCGTACGTCTCCTCGTGGACGACCCAGGCGAGCGGCCGGCGCTGCGACCAGCCGGCCTGCGCGAGCTCGGGCTCCTCGGGGAACTCGTCGACGTATCCGACGCACAGGTAGGCGACGACTTCGAGGTGTTCGGGCAGGCCGAGCTCGCGGACCATCTCGCGCTCGTCGAAGAAGCTGACCCAGCCGACGCCGAGGCCCTCGGCGCGCGCGGCGAGCCAGAGGTTCTCCACGGCGAGGGCGGAGGAGTACGGGGCCATCTGCGGCTGGGTGTGCCGGCCGAGGGTGTGGCGGCCGCCGCGGGTGGGGTCGGCGGTGACGACGATGTTGACGGGGGTGTCGAGGATGGCCTCGATCTTCAGTTCCTTGAACTGCTTGGCCCGGCCCTTGGGCAGCGACTTGGCGTAGGCCTCGCGCTGGCGCTGGGCGAGCTCGTGCATCGTGCGGCGGGTCTCGGCCGAGCGGATGACGACGAAGTCCCAGGGCTGGGAGTGGCCGACGCTGGGCGCGTGGTGCGCGGCCTCCAGGACGCGCAGCAGCACCTCGTGCGGGATGGGGTCGGTGCGGAAGCCGTTGCGGATGTCGCGGCGCTCGCGCATGACGCGCAGGACGGCCTCGCGCTCGGCGTCGGCGTAGCCGGGGGCGGGCTCGCCGGCGCCGAGCGTGAGGCCGTCCTGCGC
>NZ_RPSE01000751.1:0-1100 GCF_003949955.1 Streptomyces sp. WAC05292 | reverse complement strand
AAACCGAGTTGTACCTGATAAAACCAAGAACAGACCCTGCGAGGAACACATGACAGAACATATTCGTAATGGCACTGCCGCCACTAAGGACATAGAAAGAGAGACTATGCGCAAGGTGATCTGGCGTATCCTCCCGTTTCTGATAGTCAGTTATCTGGTCTCCATTATCGATCGCGGCAATATCGGCATGGCTTCGCTACAGATGAATGAGGATCTCGGTCTCAGCAAAGCGGCATTTGGCTTCGCCAGTAGCCTCTATTTCGTGGCGTATTTTCTGTTTGAAGTTCCAAGCAATCTGGCAATGCAGAAAGTTGGCGCACGTCTGTGGATCCCCCGCATTATGATCAGCTGGGGGGTGGTATCCATGTGTATGGCACTGGTACAAAACACGACGTCGCTTTATATCGTGCGTTTTCTGCTGGGTGCCGCGGAGGCGGGCTTCTTCCCCGGCGTCGTACTCTTTCTGACCTGGTGGATCCCTTCCCGCTACCGTGCGCGAATTATCGCGTCCTTTATGGTCGCGATCCCGCTGGCCAATTTTATCGGCTCGCCGCTGTCCGGGTTGATTCTGTCGCTGGATGGATGGCTAGGTCTGCGCGGCTGGCATCTGCTGTTTATCATTGAAGGTTTACCCGCCGTCCTGCTGGGTATTGCCGCCTGGTTTGTTCTTCGCGATCGTCCGCACCAGGCTAACTGGCTTAACGCGGAACAGAAAAAATGGCTGGAAACGACGCTTGAAACCGAGCGTCAACAGCAAAAAAATATCGGACACCAGACGACATGGCAGTTGCTCAGGCATCGTCAAATCTGGCTGCTGGCGCTGATTTACGCAGGCGCGTCATCAGCGGGCACCACCATCAGCGTCTGGTCACCGCAGCTGCTGAAATCGTTCCACCTTGATAATCTGGAGACGGGTCTGTTCAACGCCATTCCTTACGGTCTGGCATCCGTACTGATGATTGTGTGGGGACGCAGTTCGGACCGAACCAACGAACGCCGCTGGCATACCGCTCTGACCCTTTTCATTATTGCCGCAGGCGTATTTGCCGCCTTTGTCAGCGTCTCTCTTTCCGCCACCATTGTTATCCTGAGCATCATGC
>NZ_RPSE01000750.1:0-1109 GCF_003949955.1 Streptomyces sp. WAC05292 | reverse complement strand
GAGGCCTGACCCACCTCTTTACAGTTTTGTCTGCTCGAAGGCGCCGGCATGCGTCCCTCGCTGCAGTCGCGTGGGCTCGCAGAGGTGCGTAGGAGACGGCCGGGGCGGCGGTGCCCCGGACCGGCGGGGTGGTCAGTCCGCGTCGCGGAGGAGGCAGGTGAGTCGGGCGCTGCAGACGCGGCGGTCCTGCTCGTCGCTGATCACGATCTCGTACGTGGCCGTGGAGCGGCCGCGGTGGACCGGCGTGGCGACGCCGGTGACGAGTCCGGAGCGCACCCCGCGGTGGTGGGTGCAGTTCAGGTCGACGCCGACGGCGATCTTCCCGATGCCGCCGTGCAGCATCGCCCCGACGGAGCCGAGCGTCTCGGCGAGGACCGCGGAGGCCCCTCCGTGGAGGAGCCCGTACGGCTGGGTGTTCCCCTCGACCGGCATGGTGCCGACGACGCGCTCGGCGGAGGCCTCCAGCACGCGGATGTCCATCCGCTCGCCGAGGTGTCCGGCCGAGAACAGCGCCGGCAGGTCGATGCCGAGGGCGGCGTACTCGTCGAGGACCTCCTGCGGGAACTTCACCGCGTGCTGCTCGCCCATGGGCCGTCTCCGTTCTGCGGGTGTCAACGCTCGTTAACGCCCTTCCTATCAGGCTGCTGAGCGAGCGCTTGCTCCGGGGCCGGTTCGAAGCGGACGACGACGGACTTGCTGGCGGGGGTGTTGCTGGTGTCGGCGGTGGAGTCGAGGGGGACGAGGACGTTCGTCTCGGGGTAGTAGGCGGCCGCGCAGCCGCGCGCGGTCGGGTAGTGCACGACGCGGAAGCCGGGCGCGCGCCGCTCGACGCCGTCCTTCCACTCGCTGACGAGGTCGGTGTAGGAGCCGTCGGCGAGGCCGAGCGCGGCGGCGTCCTCGGGGTGGACGAGGACGACGCGGCGGCCACCCGTGATGCCGCGGTAGCGGTCGTCCAGGCCGTAGACGGTGGTGTTGTACTGGTCGTGGCTGCGCAGGGTCTGCAGCAGCAGGCGGCCTTCGGGGACGCGCGGGTACTCGACGGGCGCGGCGGTGAAGTTGGCCTTCCCGGTGGCGGTGGGGAAGCGGCGCTCGTCGCGCGGGGCGTGGGG
>NZ_RPSE01000074.1:0-21623 GCF_003949955.1 Streptomyces sp. WAC05292 | reverse complement strand
CCCCTACTCACCGCGCACGCGGCCATCGTTCTGCTGATGGCCGCCGTCGTAGGGGTAATCGCCGGGGTGCTCACTGGCTACAGCACCGGCAACATCGCCGGTGCCATGCTCGCCGGCCTCGGCGCCGCCGGACTGAGCGTGCCTGTCCTGCACAACCTGATCGGCGGTTGAGCCTGGACCGCCATCAGCCGTACGGGGACGCGTCCCGGGCCACGGCCCGGGGCTTCTTCATACCCAGTAGACAGGGCTTGAGCACTAACTCAGGACGCGGAAGGGCGGACCGCGTGTGTCCCGGCTTTCACTGGTCCGCGACAGCCGTCGGAGAGGACCCGGAGTGCACCATGCCATCACTTCCCATATCAAGCCGAGCTACATTTTGAAGCACCACTTGGGGGAGCGAGCTGGCACGATCGGGTCATGCCTATTGCTGTTGAGTTCTTCGTGGCCCCGGACGACGGGGTGGCTTCCGAGATGGGACCGCAGCATCGCCATGATGGTCTTCCGGCTTTCGCGTGCGCGGACTTCTACCCCGACGATGCGGCGGGGGACTGGGAGGTCCTGCTGGTGGGGGGTGCGGCCACAGAGCCGCGTGTTGTTGTGCCGATGAAGAATGACGGCTTCACGGTCTTCGAGCTCCCCGAGAGACTGTGTTCCACCCTGTCGCAGGTGAGCAGGAGTCGGCTTGTTGAGGCCGCTGGTGCCTGGGTCGGACTTGTGAAAGACGATGGGGTTCCGGTGGAGGCGGCGGTCGAGGCCCTGCGCACGGACGGGTTCGAGGGGCCGAGGTGGGACCTGACCATCGGCTGGATGCACGAGAAGTGCCGTCCCACGGTGGAGAAGTGGATCGTGAACGGCACGATGGCCCGCAAGGCGAAGGAGAAGAGGCGCGCCGTGTCCGTCCTGTCGCCGGCCTTGAGGGAAGTCCTCCGCAACGACGCCACCGCAAGGCACGACCTTGTCCTGGACGCCCTGCTGGCCGGCGCCCGGGCACTCCGGTCGGTGCTCCGGAACGGCGAGTGGGATCCGCATCAGACCTCCCTGCAGACCACCTTCATCAACATGGTGATCTTGCAGTTCTCCACCGTCGCGAGGACCTGGGCCAACTCTCAGAGGTACCGGGCGTATGAGGATGCCAGGGAGGAGCTGCCGGATCTACCGGCTTCCCCCGCCTTCGACCAGCTCGCGGCCGCCGAAGACTGGATCGACTTCAACGCCCGGTACAAGGACGAGAAGAACCCAATGCTCCGCGCCATGATCCGGATGCGCGCCATGGACATGGGACCCAAGGAAATCGCCACCGAGCTCGGCATCTCAGACCGCGCCGCCGAGGGAATGTGGCGGCGGTTCAAGACAAAGACACGCGACCAGGGATCCGATGGGAGGCCCGCATGAAGACGCCCGACACCGCATCCCCCCTGCAGCACACTGCTCGTCACGCCCGGGAGGTCCTCGCCCGGAGCACGGCCGACGAGGCACGGACGAACGGGCGCTACGCCGTATGGACGGACGCGCTCGAGCAGCTCGCAGAAGGCGGTGTGCCGGTGACACCCGCGCAGGCCGAGATCGCTGATTTCCTCAGGCTGCTGGCTGTTTCTTCGGTGACCGCTCAGTTGGACGACGACGGAGGCGAAGAGCCTTGTGAGCCTGGCGACGGGGAGACTGAATTCGACGGTTGGGGCCCGGCGACACCGGCCGACGGGTACTGGGCACGTCATCGGGACGCGCTCGACGCATCGCTCGGGTGGCGGGCGGCCGAGCACGCTGCCACGTACCTCGACCACAGCAGCAGCGAGGTGCTCGGCCACCTCGCCGAACCCACCCGGGCGGATGCTTGGCAGTCCCGCGGACTCGTCATCGGTTATGCAGGTTCCGGGAAAACGCACGCCTTCACGGCTCTGGTCGCCAAGGCCATGGACGCGGGCTACCGACTGGTGATCGTGGTCGGCGGATCGCAGAACGTCCAGCGCATTCAGATCCAGCAGGCGCTGGACGCTCATCTCGTGGATGGTGAGCAGGATCCGATCCTGCGGCTCACGACTGCCGAACACGATTACCGGGGAACAGACGACGACAGGCAACTCTGGGACTTCGAGCGACGAGATCCGACACTTCCACTGAACACCGCGTACAACCTGCAGCACACTGCACCACGCCTGCTGGCTGTAAAGCGTAATGCGAATGTGCTGGGCAGACTGGTACGCGACCTGGCTGCACATGGTGATGGTCTGTCGGAGGTCCCAACGCTCGTGATCGACGACGAGCCGGATCCGTGGTCTGCGGTGAACACGCTGCGCCCAGGACGCGTACGGCCCGTCACCAGTGCACTTGTGGCACGACTCCTGGAATTGCTGCCACGATCCCAGTACGTCAACTACGCCTGGACTCCTTTTGCCCGCTCTCTGCTCGACCCCGCCGGAGAGGGACCTCTCTTTCCTGCGGACTACATCGTCAGGCTGCCCAAGCCAGACAGCTATCTCGGAGCACCTGAAGTAAGCGGCGGCAGTGCGCACGTGGCCAGGGTGTGGCGGGACAGAGGCCTGTCCAGGGGCGACGGCGGCAGCCTTCAGCAAGCCCTGGACATGTTCGTACTCACCGGGGCAGTCAAACTGTTCAGGCAGGCAACAAGCCAGGCCTACCACTACCAGCACCACACCATGCTGGTACATGGGACGAACAGGACCGCTGAACAGCAGCAGCTCTTCGACAAACTGCTGCGCCTATGGGAAGAGGCGGACTACGGAGCGGAAGGAAGCACACCAAGGCTGAAGCGGCTCTTCGACACCGATCTACTCAGAAACACCAACTCCTATGAAGAGGGAACTTGTCTTCCGGCAGCGTTCGAGGATCTGCTGCCATTCATCCGCGATGCGGCACAGCGCATCGGCTCCTCAACGAGTCCTGTTGCCTGGATGAGAGCCACGCGTCAGGACCTTTGGAAGATCCTGGTCGGTGGATCGGTGCCGCCGGGAGATTTCGAAGTGGAAGGTCTGACCATCACTCATCTTCCGCAGCCGACAAGGGACGGTGCAGGGGTCCGCTCGTTCGGAGAATGGTTCGGACGACACCACGGATACCGGGATCTCGTTCGTATGTACGTGCAGCTCGACACGGGTCAGGAGGAGGACTGGATCCGGGCAAGGGAGCGCTTCGAGTCGCTGTGCCGTGCTGAAGTCGCGTTTCGATCCCAGATGGAAGGGATCGCCGCTTCTCCTGGAAGGAACGAGCTCCGGTCAGCCGAACTGCCGGCCCTCGCCGCCAATCATCTGTCCTGGCAGCACAGGCGGACTAAAACAGCCAGCGGAGGTCTGGTCTCGCAGTGGCGCTCCCACCGCGCTGGAGATCCCGCAGCTGGCTCTCGCTGGGACTCCGGAGCGCTGCTGCCCGATACCTGCAGAACGGGATCGGCAGGGTAAGCCATAAGTGCGTACGAGGCCGGGCAGCCTCGGTTGCCCGGCCCCGCTGGGGTCGGAAACCGCCTTTTCCTCGGCCTGCCCCGGAGCGACGTCCCGACTTCGTCCCGCATGTGCAGGGGTCCACGGCCCGCTCTGCGGACACCACCAGCACAGCGGGGCGACCTGCCTCGGCTGAGGAAGCGGCACCTGTCCAAGAGCGCATTGGAATGCCTAGAAGCCGAGGCCGTTACCGTCATACGGGGCTGGAAAAGACGGGGACGGCCCGTCCCCTCGCCAGCGTGTCAGGAGTTGTTGGGGTGACAGGCGGTTGGGCTCTGCGGCCGCATCAGGTTGCGGCTGTGGACGCGGCGGTGCGTACCTTGGGACGAACGCCTGCCGAGGGCGTTGCTGGGCCGGGGCTGCGGGCAACGATCGTGTCGGCCTGCGGAACGGGCAAGACCCTGATGGGTGTGCACACCGCGCAACGCGTCGCCCACACGGGGCGAGTGCTGGTCCTGGTGCCCACGCTGGACCTGCTGGTGCAGACAGTGGCTACGTGGCGCGGTGCGGGCCGGGCCGGGCGCATAGTGGCCGTCTGCTCACTGCGCAGAGATCCGGAGCTGGACGCCGCCGGGGTGCGCTGCACGACCGACTGGCGACAGGTAGTGGGGTGGGTCGGGCAGGCGCAGCGGGCGACGGTCTTCGCCACCTATGCGTCGTTGCCGGTCCTCGTGAAGGCACACGCGTCCGGCCTCGGCCGGTGGGACGTGGTGATCGTCGATGAGGCGCACCGGACATCGGGGCCGTGGGGCAAGCCGTGGGCGGCGATCCACGACAATGCCGTGATCCCGGCGGACCGCCGGCTGTATCTCACCGCCACGCCCCGGGTCGCCGAGCCGTGGGCCGGAGCCGGCGAGGCGACCGGGGAGCCGGCCCTGGTCGCCTCGATGGATGACGAGCAGGTGTTCGGCCCAGTGGCCTACCGGCTCACCCTGGCCGAGGCCATCGACCGCGGCCTGCTGGCCCGGTACCAAATCGTGGTGATGGAGATCCACAACCAGGCACTGGGAGTGGGAGGCCCTGAGGAGGCGGGGCTCGAAGCTGGGGCGGCGCGGCGGCTGGAGGGGCTGCAGGCGGCCGTGCTCAAGGCCGCGGCGGAGCATCACCTGCAGCGCGTGATGACGTTCCACCACCGTGTCATGGAGGCACGGGACTTCGCTGATGCGGTGGAGGGGGCTTCACGGCGCCTGCGGGAGGCGGACCCGGGCCTCTACCCGCGGGAAGTGTGGTCGGGATGGCTGCACGGCGGTCACCGGATGGCCCACCGGCGGACGGTTCTGGAAGAGTTCGCCCGCGGCTGCCGCACGGACGGCCAGCTGGTGGAGCGCTCGGTGCTCTCCAGCGCCCGGGTCCTGGCTGAAGGCGTGGACATACCCGCCGTCGACGCCGTGGTCTTCGCAGACCCCCGGGAATCGATCGTCGACACCGTCCAGACCGTCGGCCGCGCCCTGCGACAGGGCCCGCGCGGGGACAAGACCGCTTCTCTGCTGGTGCCGGTATTCCTCGGACCCGACGAGCGCAGTGGGGACTGGCTGGGATCCGGGGCCTATCTGCCGCTCGTCCGGGTCCTCGCCGCGCTGCGTGCCCACGACACCGAGGTCGTAGACCGGCTCGCCGCCTGGCCGGGCCACACCGGCAGCCAAGGCGGCGACGTCCGCAAGGAAGGCCTGGCCGTGCTGTTCTCCCATCCCAGAGACCCTGTAGACATCGCGGCATTCGTGAATCTCCGCGTCATCAGACCCCAATCCAGGGTATGGCTGAACGGCCTCATGGCTGCACGACGATTCCACGCCCAGCACGGACACCTCGTGGTTCCCTACGTGGCGAAAGACGGCCGCTTCCCGCTCGGCGTGTGGATGGGCGATCAGCGCCGCCTCCACCACGCCGGCCGGCTCTCACCCGTGCGTACCACCGCACTGGAACAGCTGGGCATGGTGTGGAGCCACCCCGACCACACATTCAGTGAAGGGCTCTCGGTGGCCCGCGCCTACCACACCATCCACGGGCATCTCGCGGCCCCGCGCGAGGCATCCGTGGACGGCTATCCCCTCGGCACATGGCTGGCCAACCGGCGCCGTGAAGCACGGATGCCGGCCGGCACCCCAGGAGCGCTGAGTACCGCCCGCAGGACAGCCCTGGAGGACATCGACCCGTACTGGTGCCCTGAATGGGATGTCGCGTGGCAGCGCCGCTACGCCCTGCTTCACCGCCACGTCTCCGAGGGCGGATCCCCAGCTGTCGCACCCGGCCACATGACAGCCGGCGAAGACATCGGAGTGTGGTGCGCCCGCCAGCGTGCAGCGTGGGACACGCTCGGCCCCGAGCAGCGCCGGCTGCTTGCCGCCCTGGGCATGACGCCTGACACAGGCGGCACACCGGCCACCAGCCGCGTCACACAGGACGACAGCTTCCGGCGCAACCTCGCTGCCGCACAGGCCTACTCACAACGCGAAGGGAACCTCAACATCCCCCGCAAACACGTGGAGATACTCGACGGCAGGGAGATCAGGCTGGGTGTCTGGATCTCCAACCAGCGGTCCCGCAGGACGAACCTGTCACCGGAGCGGATCGGGGCACTGGACAACCTGGGCATGCGCTGGAGCTGACGCCAGGGGCGGCCGGAGGGCAACGGAATCCGCCCTCGCGCATGGGCCGATGCTCCTGCATCCACCTGCCGACCGGGGCCACGGTCATCACCAGCCTCGCAATCGCGGGCGCCGGAGCGGCTGGGGCGCTGCCCCATCCAGGCCTGTCTCCTTCAGCTGACGGTAGAACCACTCAATCCCGGAAGCAGGAACGGGACCCGGCGCAGTCCTGATGCCAGGCTGGGGTGGGCGCAGCCGGGCCTGTTCGGCGAGCCGGAGCAGGGCAGGGTGCTCCTCGGGCCTGATGAGCAGAGGCAGGCCAGGTGCAGGGGCAAGACGGGTGAAGTGAGCGGCGGCGTCCAGGAAGAGCGCTGCCCACGCTGGCACCGCATGGGTGGCGCAGCCGTCGACCTCGCCGACAGGGTCGTGCAGGGCCAGGGCAGCGGCGTCCCGGCGCCAGTCCGCCAGGCGGGCGGTACCCAGCTGCTGCCCGGCAGCCCCGGTGAACACGGCAGCGGCCAGCGCGGCAGCCAGACGGGGGTGCGCGGTCGCGGCATGGATACGGCGGACGATCTCCACGGTCGTCTGCGGCGAACGCGGCCTGGGCCGGGGATGGTACCGCCAGCTGACCGGCGACGGTACGCACCCGATGCAGTGATCCGATCCATCCCAGTCCGCGAGCCGGTCCAAAGCAGGCACAGAGATCCAGCGGCCGGCGGTCCGCGACGGTACAGCGGACCGGCCCACGCCCTGCCTGGCGGGTCCGGCGGGTCCGGCGAAGAAGCCGGTGTGGGAGTGGGTGAGGGCATGGGGTACACCGGCGAGGGTGTCGCTCAGGGCGGTGGTCGGCCGGCTGCGGTGGCATACCAGGACCAGATGCGCGCCGGTGAACGTCCGCAGGTCGAGCAGGCGCTGCACACGTTCACGGGTGAGCAGGTGGGCGCGCAGGACCGTCAGGCGTCTGACGGACATCGCGGCCATCCAGGCGGTGGCGGCCTCCCACACCGGAGCGCGAGAGTCTGGGAAGCCCGGAAGATGCGCGGGTTTGCCCAACGCCGCCAGGAGGTCGTGGGCGAAGTACCGGTCGCTTCTCGTGCCAGGGGCGGGGTGGACAGTGACGCAGCCGGCCACCAGGTCGTGTGAGGCAAGCGCCGCCCGGGTGACGGCGGCATCATCGGCGGGGTCGAGAAGAACGGTGACAGCAGGGGATGTGTCGTTCACGGGCGTCTGGCGTCTCGGACAGGGCGCTGGGGCGCGGCGGAGGCGAGCGGGCAAGGGGCCGGAGTACTCACGGCCGGGTGCGGCGGCCGAGCTTGCTGAAGACCCAGCGCAGCAGGTCCCGGTCGACCTCAAGACCAGGGCGGGCTTGAAGGGCGCGCCCCAGGTGGTAGGTGATCTTGGCCCAGGTGCGGAAGACGCCGTGGGCGGCCACGTCGTCGCAGTACAGCAGATCATCGGGATCCACACCGCGCCATACCGGGTGGTAGGCCGGGATCGTGGTCAGGACCTCCTCCCGCGTGAGCGGCGTGAACTCCTGCCAGATGTGCACCCGGGAGGCCAGCATGTCCTTGCCGGCCAGGACCTCGTAGGTGTTGCCGCCCCCGACGAACACCACCGCGATGTCGGTGGACAGGTCGTCGAACAGGTGCCGGAAGTACTCGAACGACTCCTCCCGCAGCCACTGGGCCTCATCGCAGACCAGCACCCGGAACTCATCGGCCAGCACGTCCTTCAGCAACGTGTCGAACGCGGTCGGCTGCCGCGGGGGCCTGCCCGGCAGAGCGAGCACGTTGAACAGGTTGTGACGGATGTCCAGCACGGTGGGACGGCCACGGAACTCGATACGGCGCGTAAATTTGGGGGCGAGCTCGCGCAGCGCGGCGTTGACCGACATGGTCTTGCCCAGCCCGGCCGGCCCATAGACGCACATCATGCCGCGGGCGGCAATCACCTCCCCGAGATTGGCCAGCGTCTCCTTCATCGCCATGGTGCCCATCACGTTCGCGTCGGGCAGCGACAGGTAGTGGTCCTTGCGGGGCGGCGGCAGCGGACCACGAAGTGGACGGGCCGAGGACGGGGAGACAGCGGCGGGTACGGCGTTCATCGCGCGGCATGGGTTCTTTCGTCGTCGTCTTCGGTACAGGGAGCAGCGGCCTCACCGGGATCCGGCGCGGTCCAGGACGCAGGCATCTTGTGGGGCAGCGGCAGATAACCGGGCAGTGCCACCCCGGCAAGATCCGAGGCTGCAAGCACCCGCACCGCCGCGGCCGCCTCCAGTTCAGTGACCGTGCCGAGCACCTCGGCCGGCGTGCCGCGGGTGGCTGCCGCGAACCGGGTGGCGCGATCCTTCTCGGCCGCGGACAGCAACCGCTTGAGCCGGTCGGCCTCCCGGGCACGGGCCCGCTTCATCTCCCTGATCTGCTCCGTACTCGCCCGGTCGGACAGGTACGCCGACCCCAAGTGCCGCCCGGTAGCGGCGTCGTAGACCTCAATCTCGTGCTCGTGATGCGGCATATAGCGCAGCCGTACCCTCCGCCCGGCGTGCCCGGTCATCCACGAGGCGACGTAGTGCCGGTTCCTCCACCGCACCCCCTTGCCCGCAAGAACCCGCACCCGGCCGTCGTCCTCAAGGGTGAACATGTGCAGCGCACCTGGCTCCGCGTCCTCGACCGGCGTGAGATCCTCCTCCCACGCGGCCGCCGGGGTACGGCCGGCAAGAGACCGGGGACGGTGCTCGGTGTTCCACCAGACCACCCACTGTCCCAGCAGCGTGATAAACGCCTCCAGCGGCAGCAGCCGCTCCTCGCCGACCGGTTTCCGGCCGCCTTTCAGTCGCGGCGCGGCCGCGTAACCGGGCAGCCGGGCGAAGAACATCTGCTTGGCGGCCTTGTTCAACGCCTCCACCGTGCCCTTCAGATGCGGGCTATAGGCGGGAAGATCGACCACCGGAATGGCGAACGCACCCAAAGCATCGGCCACCGCCTTGGACAGGAAGTCCCTACCCCGGTCCACCCGTACCGCCCCCGGCAGACCACCGAACGGGCCATGCTCCCCATCACGGGATATCGCGTCCCGCAACGCGACCAGCACCGACTCCCTGCTCGGGACCTGCGCGGTGACAGCGAACCCACAGATCACCCGCGTCGCGCAGTCGATGAACCAGGTCACCCACGGCCGGCCCGGCCGACCATCGATATCAACATCCACCTTCACCTGGACGTGATCGGTCTCCCACACCTCGTTCCGGTGCCCCACCGGGCGCTGAAGGAAAACGTCGTGGCTCCGGCGAGCCCTCTCCCCACCCCGCAGCCCAGCCCACTGCCCCGGCGACAGGTCCCGGGCCAGAGCCCGGTACAGCGTCGCGAGCGACGGCGCCTGCACCCCTCCCCCGACCTGCACGGCCACCAGTTCCCGGTGCAGCGCGGCCGCGTTCCCACGGTGGAACGCCAACTGCTTCAACACCTCAGGCGTGACCGTAAACCGCTCCCGCCCCACCGGGCCGAAACGATCCTCCTCACGCGCCGCCGTAAGCCACCGACGGACCGTCCGCTCCGACACCCCCAGCGTCCCAGCGACCACCCGCACGTGCGCCGGCGTCAGCTCACCCCGGCCCTCCAACACCAGCAGACGACGCACCGCCACCGGACGCAGCACACCCACATCCGCAGCAGACCCGACGGACCCCACCCGGCACCCCCGACACACAGTCCGGGCACACCGAACCATTAAATGATCAAGAAAAGCCTACCCCAGTTGGAACCCTCACCCCACTGACCAGCCAATCCTCACCCGATGACCAACAGATCCCCACCAGCTGTCCAACCCCAACACCCAGCCACCACCCCCACACCCCAGAACACAACCACGACCCCAACCAACCCAGCACCCAACGCTGGACACCCAACCGAGAATCACCCCGGACAAACAAGCGAGAACTCCCACAGACCAGGACATGCTCCAGCGCGCCGCGCAGCATGCGGTCGAACTCGATCGCATGAGAGGGCAGACGGCCCTGCAGGCCCAGGGCGTGAAACAGCTCGTGGCGCAGGTCCCGTGTCGAGGGGCGGGCACGGAACCGGATCCGGCGGGTGAGCTTCGGCGCGAGCTCGCGAAGCGAGGCGTTGACCGCGAAGGACCCGCCGGCCTGCCCGTAGACGCAGATCATCGCCTTCGCCTCGATCGCGGCCCGGATGTTCTCCCTGGCCGTAAGCGCGCATGAAGTGATCCTCCCGCTCACGCGGCAGCCGGCCCTGTCGCTCAGCAGTCACCATCGCTCAATGCTCCCCGCTGTCGTCACGTACACCAGCCGCTCCAGGCGGCCCGCCGTCGGCTGGCTGCCCGGCACCCGTTTGCGAGTCGGCCGCGCGGCGAGGGCGGACAACCGGCCGGGCCCAGGAGGCCGGGGGCTCGCGGGGAGGGATCAAGTCCGGCAGAGCCCGCGCCGCCAGATCCGCGCCCCGGGCTCGGGAGATCTCTGCCTCGGCCTGAGAAGAAGTGACCGTGCGCCGCGGATGGGGCACGGCAGCCGTCGTTGTGGCCGTGTAGCGGGCCTTGCGCAGCTTCTCCGCCGCCTTCAGATCCGCTTTCAGCGCGCGGGCCTTCTTCTCCCTGTCCGAGATCAGTTTCCGTCGCTGCTCCAGCGTCGCTGCCTCCGCCAGATACGCGGTGCCCAGGTGGCGGCCCCACTCCTCGGTGGCGAACACCTCGATCTGTCCGTCGTAGTGCGGCAGACACCGCAGCCGGACCCGCATGCCGACGTGCCCGGCCATCCCCGGCGCGATGTTAGGCGCGGCGCCGCCAGCTGATCCCATGCCGCGTGCCCGCCGTCGGCGACCAGGAGCAGGGGCAGGAGGGCGAGGTGTGGCCAGCCTCGCTCGCCGGGTTCCCGCTCGGGCAGTGGACCGCCGACGCCAGGAGGTTCTACGCCCGCGGTGACATGGACGAGGACCGCGTCGCGCAGCTGGAGAAGCTCGGCATGATCTGGAGCCACTTCGACGTCGCGTGGGAGGAGGGCCTGTCCGCCGCGCGCGGGTGGGCGGCCGAACACGGGCACCTCCTAGCCCCGCTCGACGCCACCTTCCAGGGCTACCGGGTGGGCACCTGGCTGAAGAACGCGCGGGCCGCCGCCCGCAAGGCTGCCGAGATCGAGCAGCGGCGTGCCGAGGGGCTGCCGGTGGAGTCGTCGGCCGGGGCGCTGTCGGACGAGCGGCGCGAGCAGCTGGAGGAGATCGACGCGTCCTGGTGCCCGAGCTGGCCGGTGACCTGGCAGCGCTGCTTCCACCTCGTGCGGATGCACCTGGACGCCGGTGAGGCGCTGCCCACCGAGACGCGCGACGTCGTGCGCCAAGGTGAGGATCTGGGGCGGTGGGTGCAGTCGGTCCGGCTCGGCTGGGACCAGCTCACGGCCGTGCAGCAGTGGATGTGCGAGCAGGTCCTCGGGATCGAGCCCGCGACCGAGGACGAGAAGCCCAAGCGCCGTACACAGGCCGACAAGTGGGCGATGCACTACGAGGCCGCCCGCCAGTTCTACGCACGCGAGGGGCACCTCCAGGTCCCCAGGAAACACGTCGAGCGGATCGTCGGCGAGGACCAGGAGGAGCGGGAGCACAAGCTGGGTGCCTGGATCGGGAACCAGCGGAGCAGGGCGGCGACGCTGACGCCGGAGCGGATGGAGCTGCTCTCCGCGATCGGGATGCGCTGGTCCTGATGGTGGGCGTCGTCGTCACCGCGGCCGCCGCGCTCACGGCCGGCTATCTGCTCGGGCGACTGCGCCCGTGGCAGCGGCTGGGCGACTGGGCGGCCGATCAGGTCCGCTTCACCGGGACGTGGGTCCGGGGCGGTGCCGCCCGCCAGGCCGTCGTCGTCCTGGTCCACGCCGTCACCGCGCCGCGCACCAGCTGGCGCATCATGCGCGCCCCAGCCACCGAGACCCGAGCACCGGTGCCCGTACGCGATCCGGACTGGGTCGCCAACCGCACCCGCACCGACCAGGGAGGCACCGCGTGAGCACCGAGCAGCACGACGCCGACGCGTACGGCCAGGAGCTGGCCCGCATCAGCCAACACCAGCACGAGGCCACCGACGCGCGGTTCACGGTCTTCCAGGCCCTGGCCGCCGTCGGCATCGGGCACGAGCAGGCCGACGACATCGTGGCGAAGCTGGAGGCCGAGGCGGTGGCCGGCGCCCACACCTGGATCTCCGAGAGCAGCCCCCCGCACGGGTCGGAGCAGCGGTTCGAGAACGGCTGGTTCGCCGGTGTCCGCGACGTCGCCAGCTACCTGCTGCGCATCGCTGACACCACCGCCACCGCCACCGCGGGGCGCGGCTGCGCCGCCTCCAGCTCCATGCTCCTCGCCCACCTCCAGCAGCCGCACTCCCCCGCCCCGACAGAGGCCCCGGCCCCGGCCGTGGAGCTGGACGCGAAGGACGTCCTGGCGGCCGCGGAGCGCTTCCCGTGGGCCGTGGCCGCACCGGGCGAGCGGCACTGGCCGGACGGCGGTGACTTCCTGGACGTCGCTCTGAGCGCGGTACTCCCTGAGGAACGCGAGGGGTACATCGAGCGCCTGGAGGCGTTCGTGGAGCAGCACCGTCCGCGCCTGGAGGAGATGCTGCGCACGCACGGGCCGGGCAGCAAGCCCGCCTCGCACGGCCGGTAAGCGCTGATCGGACAGCCCGAGACCCTGGTCATCGTGGAGCGGATGGAGAGTGCCCCGTTCCTTCTGCGTGGCCAGTGGGAGAAGGAGCTGGAGACGGTGTTCCTGGACGACCTCGAGTTCGTGTGGTGGCCGCGTATCCGGCTCAGCCGGTGAGCAGCCGGGAAGGAGCAGCGGGGCCGGGCAGGGTGATCCTGTCCGGCCCCGCTGTCGTCGGGGCACCCGAGCGCTCGGGCTTGCCCAGGGTGGCCTTGGGCTTGCCCGCGGCCGCCGACGGCTTGCCCGGCTCAGCCGCGCAGGCGGGAGAGCCAGCCGGTGGGCTGGCTTTATCGAGCAGTAGCGGTTGACGTGAACGAAGCCATGTTCTTGAACTCGCCTTCCACGGCGAGCGTGGAGGACAGGATGCCCGTTCCCTTCTCCAGCCATCGGCTGCCGGTGGCGGTGGCGGTGTCGTGCGTGGTGGACCACGGTACGCCGGCTGCCGATGACGGGGATCCGGCGAGCAGTACGGCTGCGGCCGAAGCGAGGGTGACGGTGAGGGCCTTCAGGGCGCGTAGACGCATCGGACTGTTCCTTCGGTTGAAATGCTGAGGAGCGTGCAGAGGGTGCCGGTCAGGCATGGACCGCTTCGAGGGGACTCTGGGAGGTGGTCGGCTCCGGTTCGGCGTGCCGGGGCCGCTTCCGCCGTATGCGCATCAGCCGGGGGTCGTGTCCGTACGGAGCGAGGAGCAACAGCAGTCCTGCCCACATGGCGAAGGCGAAGCTCCACAGGCCCATGACGACGGCGATGCCGAGGTGGAAGAGCACGCCGGCGGGCAGGAGCGCCCACCGCACCTTCTGCGGCATGAGTAGCGCGGCCGCCAGTGCGATCTCCACGACCAGGGGTCCCCAGGTCAGGGCGGCGACGCCGATAGGAGCGTCCATCACCGTGTTCAGGGCCGGGCGGAGCCAGTTGGGGGCGCCGAAGGCGTGGTTGTTGATCCAGTAGTACAAGGCGCTGCCGTCGGCCCATTCGGCATGGGGGAGTTTGGCGACGCATGCCTGGAAGTAGAGGACGGACATCTGGATGCGCGCCAGGGTGACCGCGCTGATGCCGACGAGGGCCCAGGTCGTCCGTGTGCCATCGGTGGGTTGCGGTTGCCAGTGCCAGCGGCGCGAGTCGCCGAGGGCAACGAGGGCGATCAGCAGGGCGAGGATCCAGGTGATCTGGTCGCCGCCGTCCGGGATGGAGATGCCAGTGAAAACGCTGAAGGCGACGTAGGCGTGCGGGATGGCGGTGAACCTGGGACGCCAACCAGTGGCGGCGATGACCAAGACAAGGCAGCACGCCCACCGCACGGTCTCGAAGTGGTCGGGAGACACCAGACAGAATGCGCCTGCCCCGGTGACTCCCCTGCACAGCGGGTACTGGCCTACGCTGGCGACTTCCCGGAACAGGGTCGCGCTGTCGCTGAAAGCGAGGGTGCCCAGAGTGCCGAGGGCGAGGAGAGTGCGGGCCAGGCCGTAGCCGGCTCCCCATGGGAGACTGATGGTGCGCTGCCGCATCAGCAGGTCACCTCCAGGATCATCACACGCTCCGGGGAATGGGATGTGGCCACCAGGTCCCGCCACGCGTAGGGGGTGGGGCGCACCTGCAGGAGGCCGATGGTTCCGCACAGCGTCGCATCGGGCGTGCCGTTCGGGAGCTGGCGACTGACTGCGCCTGCGTTCGCCAGGCAGGTCTCGCTGCTGTCTGTGCAGTCGCGCCAGTCGGATTTCTGCGCGGCGGACAGCAGCATGGCGATCTCTACGCCCTGCGCGCGGGACTCACGGTTCAGGCCGAACGCGTTGTGCGGGGATGCATGCGGAGTCAGGGAAAGGGACTGCCAGCCGTCCGGGGTTTTCTTGTACGGCATGACCTCGACGTCGCGAGGGGACTTGGTGAAGAAGGCCCAGCCCTGCGGCGCAATATTGACGACGGTGTGCTTCACTTTGCTTTGCGCTGGCAAGGTGATTACGTTTTTTGGGACCTGCTCCTGGACTGCATAGAGAACAATCACCGACCAGACGACGCATGCGACGATGACCGAGTTCAAGGACACGCAGACCTTGCCTGCTCCGCTCCGGGTAAATGCGGCACAGGCAGTTCTAAATTTTGTATTCATGACGTGGTGGAGGATCCTCTGCCGCCGGGACGCGAACGCAGCAAGGGGGTGGTGCGGAGAGTCTGCAGCCTCTCCGCACCACCCGCTGCTCAGGCGGCCTTGAGGGCCTTCGTCACCTGCGCCACGGCCTCGTCCTTGGACAGCGGGGTGCCGTCACCGGTCGTCGGCTGGGGGCTCCAGAACCAGTTCTTGCCCTTGACGAAGTTGGCACCCACGGCGACGGTGACCGTCACCACGGCGCCGGCCGCGGTGACGACGGCGGCGACGTGAACCACCGCGGCGCCGACTGCCACGGTCACGCCGCAGAGCTGGCCGTTCTCGACCGGGGTGGCCTTGTCGTCCTTCTGCGCCACGGTCAGCAGCAGGTTCTGGGCGTCCGTGACGGCCTTCTCGACCTGGCGGGGGTCGCCACTGCGAGTCTTCGCGCTCAGTTCGGCGAAGAAGTTGGGCGAGTGCTTGTTGATGAGATCGATCACCGCGTTGGAGGCACGGACCTCGCTCAGGTCATCGTTGTCGAGGTGCTGGCGAGCCTCGGCGAAGAGGTCGAGCTTCGACAGATCGCGGCCGACCTGGCCCTGCCCGAAGAACAGGCCCCGGAAGACGTTCTCGCCGTCGGCCTTGGCTGAAGCCGGCGAGGCGACCGCGGTTACGGCGGTCTTGGCGGATCCGGCACCCTGATCGGCGATCGCCGACGGCGCCGCAGCCACGCACAGGGCGGTGGCCGTGACACTGGCAACTAAGAGCATGCCGCGCTGCTTGACGTTCAACTTCAATCCCCTCGTTGGTTAAGCGCTCAGGGGAAGGCAAAAACTGCGGTCAATCCGCCCCCCGATGCGTGATCTTGCCTCCTAGATACTCACAAAGCAAACGATCATCCGTCGAGCAAATATGGCAGCGCTCACAGCGCCTTATAAATGGATAGACAGCTTCCGGTAACCTCTAGTTCATTTTTGGCCAGCCGGAGCGTCGTACTTGACCTCTTCAATACAGAAGATGCCGGGCCGGGCTGGAGCCGCGAAGTGCCAAAGCCGCGAAATCGAGCTCACGCGCCCGTTTGCTGCTTCGCGGAGAGGGCGTTGAGGAGTGCGGCGCCGCGTTCGGCGTCGTCGACGCTCACGGCGAACTCGGGGCCCTTGCGGGGACGGATGACCAAGCACTCGCCGGACCGCAGCATGATGGTCGTTCCCAGCCCGCTGAGCCGGTAGCCCCAGCCACCGACCTGCCCCGGCGTACGGTTCTCCGCGCGCGCCGCGACGATGTCACCGGCCGCCCAGCGGCGCGCCGGCCAGCCCAGGGGACCGAAGGACACCTCCAGCCCAGCCTCCGTCACGCGCGCTTGCACCGAGGAGAAGGCGAGGACCACGAGCGAGGCGACCGCGAATGGAGTGATCAGCGCCCACTGCACAGCGATCAGGCCGCCCGCGGCCGCCGCGGCGGCGGCCGCGGCCACCAGCCCAGTGACCGCGGCGGTGATGTGGAGCCAGGGGTTCGACGCGCGGGAGAGCCAGACCCGGTGCTCGCCCGCCGGGATGTCCATGACGTCACCCACAGAAAGCGGGCTCGCTGCAGTCGGCAGCGCTGCGCGCCGCCCGGCCAGCCAGCCGAGCACGCCCGCCGCCACCGCGACGACAGCCGTGACAGCCACTCCCGCGCCAACCGAAGCAGCATCCTTCCAGTCGGTCCGGTCCAGGTTGGCCCGCACGATCGACGCTTGGGCACCTGCCAGAAACACGCCGCCGGACAGCAGCGAAGCGCCCACCCAGGCTCCCGAGGGGGATCCCCCGCGCCGACCGGCGAAGGCGATGGAGAGCGCCAGAACCGCCCATACCAGCGCAGGGAGCAGTGCCGCTGCCCACAGGGGCATCGAGCCGTCCGGCGACCCGCTGCCCCAGTGCGTGGCGAGCCGGTCCGGCAGGCGCCCACTCGCAGCGGGGGGAAGCGCGGCCAAGAAAGCCAGCACCCCGACCCCCCATACAACCGCCCCCCACCGTGCGCCGTTCGTCTTCGTACGGTCAGTCACGAAAGCCCCCTGATCATTTCGATGAGATCGTTCCTGCTGTATCCAAGGTGCGCCGCGTCAGCCACCAACAGCCGTGCTCTCTGGAGCAGTTGCGACCGCTGGTCAGCGGCCTCGGCGACAGTGACCCCACGGCCGCGCCGGAACTCCAGCACGCCCTCGTCACGCAGGGCGCGCAGCCCGCGAAGGACGGTGTTCGCGTTCACTCCCAACGCCCGGGACAGGTCCCGAGCCGGAGGCAACCGGTCCCCTGGCCCGCACTCCCCCTCGGCGATGGCGCGCCGAATCGCTCCCGCCACCTGCTCGTGGAGAGGGCGGCTGTCCGTGGTGTCCAGTCTCAGCAGCATGATGCTAATGAGCATAGCACCATGCATGTCAAAGGGCTGGGGGTGCGCTGTGGACCTGAGACGCGGCGCGGTCATTCACGCCGCGTGGGCGAGTTCAACCGCCCGGTGCTCGGCACCGGTGACAATGCCAAGCCGCCACACATGCGCGTACTCGTCTTGAGTGCCGGTCTGGAACTTGTAGGCGATCGCGTCGATCACCTGACGATGGTCCCGCCCACGGCCACCCCGCTTGGGCGTCCGGTCCGGAAGCAACGATTCGATCCGCGCCCACTGCGCGTCAGTCAACGACACACCCGGACCAACGACCAACTGGTCCAAACGAAACCGCCTAGCCGCCGAGACCGACCCAGACTGAGCTGGGTCGGAGTTGGACGGAGCTGGGCTGGACCGAGCTGGTGAAGGCCAGCCCAGCCCCGAAAAGAAAGCAGGCCTCTTCCTCCGGCTATCGCGGAGAAAGACACCTCATGCAGCTAAGCCGTCAAGTCGTGGGAGGTTCGCCGGCCCATCGCGTCCGTTGTACTTCGGCCCTGTCCCCCGGCTCCGGACCTCGCTGACACACCAGAACTGACAGCGAAGCCAGTCACACGTCGCCCAGGAAACCAGGATCGGACGGCCCCATCTGCCGGGCGAAGTCCGCTGCGACTCCTAGCACCTCGCGCATCGGCACAGGTCGCCGACTCGTGGCCGCGAGATCGGCGTGAGCTTCCTTCGACCACAGGAACGGATACACGGAAAGACCCTGCTGCAAAGCCAGGGCTGCGGCCTCCTCACACCAGCCGGGCCAGCGCATTCCGTCGTAGAACGTCTCCAGCCTGCCCGAGAGCAGCCAGGAGACCCACCCGGAGTGGCCCATCTCCATCGCCTCCCACTCCAGAGTGTCGGGAGCGAAATACGCCATTTGGCCGGGTGCTCCAGGACGACCGGCGGCCGCGGGGTCGCCACCGTTCAACGCGAAGACCCCTCCGACAATGTCGTGGCCGACGACAAGACCTGTCGCGGGCTGCCAGTGAGGGTCGAAGGCCGAGGGGAAGCGGTTGACCTGCGCCAGACTCGGGAGTCGCCCATCCGCGACCGAACCAGAGCCCCCGCCGAACACTCGCAGCCACCCGTTGTCTACGAGGAGTCCACCGGTGTGCAGCGTCAGTGCACCGAGCACCGATCGCCCGGTGACCTGCATCTGTAGTAGGCATCGGCGGCCCTCGTAACCCCGCCGGGGGCACGACCCGCTACACCTACGATGACGCGGGCGGCGTCGCCTCCATCATCGATCCGCTCGGCGCGACCACCACGGTCCGCTGTGACCGCGCCGGTCTCCCGGTCGAGATCACGGACCCGATCGGGGCGGTCACCCGGTACGACCGGGACGCATTCGGGCGCCCGCTGCGCATCACGGATCCTCTCGGCAACACCACCATGTTGGAGTGGACGCCGGAGGGCCGGCTCGCACGGCGCGTCGAGCCCGACGGCACCTTCCAGTCCTGGGAGTACGACGGCGAGGGCAATTGCGTCCAGCACACCGATGCGATCGGCGGGACCACGACCTACGAATACGGCGACTTCGACGTGGTGAGAGCCCGTACGGGGCCTGACGGTGCGCGCCATGCCTTCGTCCATGACGCCCGGCTGCGCCTCACGGAGGTGGTCAACCCGCAAGGGCTCAGCTGGCGGTACGTGTACGACGCCGCCGGCAGACCGGAATCCGAGACGGACTTTGACGGGCGCACCGTACGGTACGTCCACGACGCGGCCGGACGCCTGGTCACCCGTGTCAATGCCGCCGGCCAAGCGGTGCACGTGGAGTATGACGTCCTTGACAACCGCATCCTCAAGGATGTGGGCGGCGCTGTCACCCGGTATGAGTACGACTACTCGGACTGTGTCGCGGCGATCACCGGTCCGACAGGCACGGTGACGTACATGCGTGACCGCTTCGGACGTGTACACAAGGAGACTGCCGACGGGCGAACCTTGTCCCGTACCTATGACGAGCTGAGCCGCGTCGTCTCGCGGACGACGCCGTCCGGGGTGACCTCGCAGTGGACCTACGACGCAGCCGGCCGGAAGGCAGGCCTGACCACGTCCGGGACTTGGATCGGCATCGAGCGCGATCCGATGGGTCGCGAGACAGGTCGCCGCACCAGCAGCGGACTGACGCTGGACTTCGAGCGCGATGCCCTCGGGCGCCTGGTGAGCCAGCGGGTGATCGGCCCAGGTGGCAGCCTGCTCCGCCGACGCGGCTACACCTACCGGGCCGACGGCTTCCTGGTGGGCGTGCAGGACGAGCTCGCGGGTGCGCGAACGTACGAGCTGGACCCCGTGGGCAGGGTCACAGCAGTCAGCGCTGCCGCCGGCTGGAGCGAGCGCTATGCCTATGACGCCGTCGGCAACCAGACGGAGGCCTCGTGGCCTGTCGGCCATCCCGGCAACACCGACGTGACTGGTCCACGGACATACGAGGGAATGCGGCTCATCGGCGCAGGCCGGGTCAGGTACGAGTACGACGCGGCTGGCAGGATCATCCTTCGGCAGCGCACTCGGCTCTCTCGCAAGCCCGATACATGGCGCTACGAGTGGGATGCCGAGGACCGCCTCACGGCCGTCACCACCCCGGACGGCACCTTGTGGCGCTACACCTACGACGCACTCGGCCGGCGCAGCACCAAGCGACGCATGGCCGCGGACAGGGTCACCGTCGCGGAGGAGACGGCCTTCGTCTGGGACGGCATGACCTTGTGCGAGCAGACGACCACCGCAGCGGACCAGCCGCACGCGGTCACCTTGACCTGGGACCACGACGGCCTCCGGCCCCTAGCCCAGAGAGAGCAGATAGCTGATGCCGACGGTGGCTCAATCGGCAGTCGATTCTTCGCCATCGTGACGGACCTGATCGGCACCCCAACCGAACTGGTCGACGAGGCCGGCACCATCGCTTGGCGCACCCGCAGCACGGTGTGGGGAACCACGACCTGGAACACGGACGCGCAGGCCTACACCCCCCTCCGCTTCCCCGGCCAGTACTTCGACGCTGAAACGGGCCTGCACTACAACTGCTTCCGCTACTACGACCCGGAGACCGCCCGCTACATCTCGGTCGACCCCCTCGGTCTCGGTCCTGCCCCCAATCCGGCCGCGTACGTTGTCAACCCGCACACCTGGTCCGACCCCCTGGGCCTCACTCCGTGCCCGCCCAAGGGCGAAAAGAGCAATCCGTTCAAGCTGCGCAACGAGGCCGAGCGCGCCGCGTTTGATGCTGCGGGAGTCCCCTTCGGGACCACTCCTGACGCCGAATGGATCGTAATGGGTGACAAGACGATGAAGAACATGCCCGGACACGTCTATTCCCCGGACCCAACCCACTGGGGGAACTTCCGGCAGTTCGAAACACCGGACGGCTCGCGGGTCGTCGTTGAACACACACACGATCCCGCAGGGCCCCACTTCCACGCAGGAGGACCAAAGGGGTTGACCCCCGAAGACCAGTCCCGCTCCGGAGTGAACTTCGGCTGGGACAACACGGCCGACGGCTACAAGACCATGGAACGCTACCGAGCCATCGACAAGCCCGGCGGAGATCACCACTTCTTTTACGAGGAGAAATGACATGCCCACCAGCGAGGACAACCTCATCGACGTCATCCGCGCCAGCGGTCTCAAGGTGCATGCGGTGCATGGAAATGACCCCGGCCCATCGGTTGAGGCCGCTTGGCGCGCCATGGCAGGCTTCAGTGTGGAGCCAAGTGCGACGGTTCCCCTGAAGGGCGACCTCGGGGGAGTCCACGACCTCTGGCTCCATCATGCTCGCCGAGCCGGCGTCGTCGGCGACGACGGGTTGTTCCTCATCACCGCAGTGGTGACCGGAAGCTGGGAGGTCGGCTGGGTTTGGGTGCGTCTCACTGACACCGCCGATGTCTCCCGTCTCGTCGATGACCAGGGACGGATCGAGTTCATCGCCCGCTCCGCGTCAGGCGACCACATCTGCGGCGTTACCGCGGAGGAGTACGACTACTGGGTCGTCAGCCTGGCCCTCTGATGGCGAGGCAAGCCCGCGCCACACCCGGACTGCTCCCACCCTCCAGCTTTTAAGCAATCCGCCCACCCAGGCGGGCACGCAGTGGACGAGTTCCTCCTGGGCGGTATAGACCGCCGGCCGATCCTGCCGGATCCGCCCCAGGCAGTTCCCACGGCGATGGCTCGTGCGTACTTACAGCGCTCTCGGCCGGTCCGCGCGTCACTGTGTGGCACGGTCGTGGGGCCTTTCTATAGCTGTTCGATGCCGAAATGGTGCAGCTGGCCCTCGGCTAACGAGCTCGTGCATGGTTGGCGGTGCGGTGCTGGATCTTGATCCCTGATCATGTTCATGTGGTGGGGACAGCGGCGCGTGCAGCGATCATCAGCGATCGGCGGATCACAGGTCTGTCGGCCGAT
>NZ_RPSE01000749.1:0-1160 GCF_003949955.1 Streptomyces sp. WAC05292 | reverse complement strand
GTCCTGACGCCGGGCGGGGTGTGGGGGACACTGGAGGGGCTCGATGCCGTTCCGTGCCCCGTCTAGGAGACGTACCCCATGCCCCGCCTCGCCGTCTTCGCCCTCCTCGTCTGCGTGCTGTCCGTGGCGGCGGCCGTGGTCGCCTTCGTCGAGGGCAGCTTCCTCGGCATCGTCTGGGTGCTGCTGGCCGGCCTGTCCTCCAACATGGCCTGGTACTACATCCGCCGCGAGCGGGCCCGCAAGGCCGCCCGCCAGACCGGCTGACCCCGCCGGCCCGCCCGGCGTCAGGACTCAGGGGCCGCGCAGAAGCCCTCGGTGTCCTCCCAGAAGCGGTACAGCTCGAAGCCGCAGTAGGTGTCGAGGTCCGGCACGCCCAGCGCCGACAGGGCGCCGTGGACCACGTCGAAGAAGACCGCGTTCACGGCCGGGATCCACAGCAGCGCGAACACCGCGATCAGCCCGACCGGCGCCAGCGGCGCCAGCTCCCGGCGCACCCGGTGCGACAGCCAGGGCTCGATGACCCCGTAGCCGTCGAGGCCGGGCACCGGCAGGAAGTTCAGGATCGACGCCGACACCTGCAGCAGCGCGAGGAACGCCAGCGCGAAGCGGAACGGCTGCGGCACCCCGTCGAGGGCGCCCAGCCAGAACGGGGCGGTGCAGACGACGGCGAACGCCACGTTCGTCAGCGGGCCCGCCGCCGAGATCAGGCTGTGCTTCCAGCGGCCCCGGATCCGGTCCCGCTCGATGAACACGGCGCCGCCGGGCAGGCCGATGCCGCCCATGATCACGAAGATCAGCGGGAGGACGACGCTGAGCAGGACGTGCGTGTACTTCAGGGGGTTCAGCGTCAGGTAGCCCTTCGCGCCGACGGTGAGGTCGCCGCCGTGCAGGGCCGTCCGGGCGTGCGCGTACTCGTGCAGGCACAGCGAGACCAGCCACGCCGACGTGACGAAGAGGAACACCGCCAGCCCGGCGCTCTGCGAGTAGCCCGTCCACACGGCCCACCCCGTGACCGCCATGATCGCGACTATGCCGAGGAAAACGGAACTGACCTGGCGCTCACTGCGCGTCCCCTGATGAACCATGCCGCGAAACCTACCGCGCGCCCCCAGCGGTCGGGGAAGGGGGCCGCGGCCGGGCGGCGCCGGGTGCTGCGGGGT
>NZ_RPSE01000748.1:0-1167 GCF_003949955.1 Streptomyces sp. WAC05292 | reverse complement strand
GTTCACGCAGGTGGCGCAGGAGGGTCTGCTTCTCCTTCTCCTCCTTGCGCTCTTGCCGCGGCGCCTCCTTCGCCCCGGCCGGGCCGGCGCCGCCCCCGTCCTGCGGGCGGGAGAACAGCTCCGGGATCTCGATGCCGCCGGCGAAGCCCTCCACCTGCGGCCCCGTCCCGTACGGGCCCGGCGCGACCCGCCACCAGTCGGGCTCCGCACCGGCGTCCGCGCCGAGTTCGGCGAGGCCCGCCAGGTGCGGCGGCGCCGGCGCCTGCCCCGCGGGCGGCTCGGGCGGCGCGGGCTTGGACCGCAGGCGGCGGGCCGGGCGGTCCGGACGGTCGGGGCCCCGCTGGGCGGGCACGGACGCCGCGGCCTCCTCCGGGTCCGCGGCCGGGCCGGGGCCGGGGCCGGCGCCGTTGACGACCTCCTCCGGGGTGCCGAGCCGCTCCAGGATCCGCCGCACCGCGGCCGGCGTCTCCGGCTCGTACCTGGCCCGCCGCCGGTCGATCTCGTCCCGCAGTCCCGCCACCAGCCGCATCCGGTCGCCCGACGGCAGCTGCCGCTGCTGCGCCAAGTCCCCGACCCGGCTCAGGTATTCGTAGACGAGGTGGTCGCTCTCGATCCCCATGCCCGCATCCTCCCCGGCGCCCTGACCGCAATGTAGCGCGTGCGCCCGTGGAGCCCGCGACGGCGCAGCGGATACCGTTGGCCGGATGGGGACCGGCCGATGCGACCAGGAGGCGACCGTGCCTGAACCGAGCAGCACCGCAGCGAACGGCGCCCCGCGCTCCCTCGCCGAGGCGCTGCGCGCCCGCGACGACGCGGCGCTGGCGGCCCTGCTGCACGCCCGCCCGGACCTCCTCAGCCCCGTCCCGGGCGACGTGACGCAGCTCGCCACCCGGGCCGGGACCCGCGCCTCGGTGGTGCGCGCCCTGGACCGGCTGGACCGGTTCGCGCTGCAGACCGCGGAGGCGCTCGCCGTCGCCCCGGACCCCTGTCCCTACGGGGTGCTGGAATCCCTCCTCGCCGGGGCCGGCGAGGACGCGCCGGACAACGGCACCCGCGCCGCGCTCCCCCGCGCCCTCGCGACCCTGCGCGACCAGGCCCTCGTCTGGGGCGGCGACGAGCGGCTCCGCCTGGTCCGCACCGCCCGCGAGCTCCTCGCCGGCCCCGGCG
>NZ_RPSE01000747.1:0-921 GCF_003949955.1 Streptomyces sp. WAC05292 | reverse complement strand
CCCCCTTCCCGCCCCTCGCCAGAGCCGCCCGGGCCGATCCCCTGAACAGCAACAACCGCCCTGATCACCACCGGACCGACGCCGCCAGGCGTCCGCCGACCGGCCGTGGCCGGGCACACGCCGCCCACGATCGCTACCGGGGCGACGCCGACAGGCGTCTGCGGGCCGACCGTGGCCGGACATAGGCCGCCCACGATCGCTACCGGGCCGTGGGGGTGGGCGCGTCTGCGGGCCGGTTGGCGGTTGGGCGCGAGCCGCCCGATCTCGACGGGTGCAGGGACCGGTAGGCGTCAGCGGACCGGATGGCGGCTGGGTATAAGCCGCCAACGCCGCTGGATGGTGCGGTGAGCGGGCGCCCGCGAGCCGCACAGGGCTGTCCCTGCACGAAATGACGTCCGGGGCGGTCAATCGCACCAGAAGGGGATGGGTGGGCCGTTCCGCGCCGCTCACCAGGCCGACCGCAGAGCCGTCCGCGCCCTCCCGGGCGTGCGAACCTTCGGCATGCCGCAATGTGCCCCCGATGGGGCCGTGGTGTGTCTGTTCGACGTCTCAGACGTCATTTCCTGCAGTCAGAGCCGGTCCGGCACCCGCGCGGGACCGTCGGCACGCGCGCAGGACCGACTGGGGGCCGCCTGGCCCCCCTCCGCCTCCCCGCGACGTTTGAGGCGGCGCACGCCCCGCCGCGAGCCGGTCGGCGGACGGCTGTCGACGTCGCCCTGTGGCGATGGTGGGCGGCGTGTACCTGGCCACGGCCGGTCGGCGGACGCCTGTCGACGTTGCCCCGGTGGCGATGGTGGGCGGCCTGTGCCCGGCCACGGCCGGTCGGCGGACGCCTGTCGACAGTGCGCCCGTAGCGATCCGGGGCGGTCGTTGCTCTTTCCCGCGTCGGCCCGGGCGGCTTTGGCGAGGGGAAAGAGGGAT
>NZ_RPSE01000746.1:0-1191 GCF_003949955.1 Streptomyces sp. WAC05292 | reverse complement strand
CCGCGCTGCGGGTGGCGGCGTCGGTGGACGTCGGGGTGGGCGTCGAGGAGGCGTACGACTGGTGGGCGCGGCGTCCCGACCTCGCCGGCGAACCGGGGCGCAGGGGCGGCACCGCGGTGCACGTCGTCGACCGCGCGCCGGGAGTGCGGCTGGCCTGGGCGGCCGCTGGTCCCGGGGGCACGTCCCGCAGCGCGGTGACGTTCCACCGGCTCGGAGACGGCCTCACCCGGGTGCTGCTCGTCTCCGAGCAGCACCCGCGCGGCCCCGTCGAGCGGGCGGCCCGCCTGTGGGGCGCACAGGAGCGGCGCGCCCGCCGGGCGCTGGCCGCGTACGCGTGCACGCTCGCCCTGCGGGGCGGGGCCGGCCGAGCGGAGGGAGGCGGCTCATGACGTTCCCCTCCGGGCTGCCCCGGCCCTACGAGGACGGCGGCGGCGCCAACCTGGCCGACATCCTCGAACGCGTCCTCGACAAGGGCGTCGTCATCGCCGGCGACATCCGCATCAACCTCCTCGACATCGAGCTCCTCACGATCAAGCTGCGGCTGGTCGTCGCCTCGGTGGATCGGGCGAAGGAGATGGGAATCGACTGGTGGGAGCAGGATCCGGCGCTCTCCTCGCGCGCCCGGCGCGGTGAACTCGGCCGGGAGAACGAGGAGCTGAGGAGGCGGATCGCCGAGCTGGAGGACCGGCGGGAGGAGCGGCCGTGACCGGGGACCGTGCCCTGGACGGGGACACCCTGTTCTACGTGTACACCGTGATCGAGGCCTTCGCGGCGGACGCGCTGCCGGACCTGCCGCCGCCGCTCGGGGGCGGCGGGCTGCGGCTCGTGTCCGCCGGACGGCACGCGGCCGTCGTCGAGGCCGTCGACGCCCGCCACTTCGAGGAGGAGCCGCTGCGCGGCCACCTGGAGGACCTGGAGTGGCTGTCCGCCGTGGCCCGGGCGCACCACGGCGTGGTGGCCGCCGTCGGCAGTGCCACGACGACGGTGCCGCTGCGGCTGGCGACGGTGTGCCGCGGCGAGGAAGGCGTACGCCGCCTGCTGGCGGGTGCGGACGCAAGGATCGCCGAGGCGCTGGTGCGGCTGGCGGGCGCCCAGGAGTGGGGGGGGGAGGGGCACCCCGGGGCCCCCCCCCCGAAAACGCCCCGCCGCGGGCCCCCCGCCCGCCTTCCCCCCCCCCCCCGCGCGCCCCCC
>NZ_RPSE01000745.1:0-1201 GCF_003949955.1 Streptomyces sp. WAC05292 | reverse complement strand
CGCCTGGGCCTGGTCCCCGCCTGGGCCTGGTCCCCGCCTGGGCCTGGTCCCCGCCCGGGCCGGGTTACCGGGGCGCCCCGGGGGCATGGGCCGCCGCCGGGTGGGGCCGACCGCGGCCGCGGTGCCGATGCGGTCGGCCGCGGGGAGTGCCGATGCGGACCGTCGGGGCGGGTGGCTCGCCGGGGCGGTGTTCCAGTCCGTGAACAGGGGCTTGTGGGCGGAACGGGGTTCTTGGAGGATCGACCAATCCTCCGATGGCCGCACCCCATCGTCCGGCCCGGGGCACGCCCATGGGCCGACCACCCACGACCACGGGAGAATGCCCATGAAGCTGCTGCGTGTCGGACCGGTCGGGGCGGAGCGCCCCGCACTCCTCGACCAGGACGGGATCCTGCGGGACCTGTCCGGCCTGGTCGCGGACGTGGACGGCGCCCTCCTCGCCGACGACTCCGCCCTGTCCCGGGTGCGCGCCGCGGCGGAGGCGCGGTCGCTTCCGGTGCTCGACCCGGAGGGGCTGCGCATCGGCGCCCCCCTGGGCCGCATGGGCAAGATCGTGGGGATCGGGCTGAACTACTTCGGGCACGCCGCCGAGATCGGGGCGGAGCCGCCGGCCGAGCCGATCCTGTTCCTGAAGGCCGCCGACACGGTCGTCGGCCCCGACGACACCGTGCTGATTCCGCGCGGCAGCGTGAAGACGGACTGGGAGGCCGAACTCGGAGTCGTCATCGGCAGCACCGCCCGGTACCTGGAGTCCGCGGAGGAGGGCCTGGCGCACGTCGCCGGATACGTCCTCGTCAACGACGTCTCGGAGCGCGAGTTCCAGATCGAGCGCGGCGGCACCTGGGACAAGGGCAAGAACTGCGAGACGTTCACCCCGGTCGGCCCCTGGCTCGCCACCGCCGACGAGGTCCCGGACCCGCAGGCCCTCGGCGTCCGGCTGTGGGTGAACGGGGAGCTCCGGCAGGACGGCACCACCGCCGACCAGATCTTCCCCGTGGGGGAGGTCGTGCACTACCTGAGCCGGTTCATGACGCTGCACCCCGGCGACGTGGTCATCACGGGCACGCCGGGGGGCGTGGCGATGGGCCGGCCGGAGCCGAAGCCGTACCTGCGGGCCGGCGACGTCGTCGAGCTGGAGATCGACGGGTTGGGGCGGCAGCGACAGGAGTTCAAGGACGCCTGAACCCCGAAGTCGTAGTGC
>NZ_RPSE01000744.1:0-1204 GCF_003949955.1 Streptomyces sp. WAC05292 | reverse complement strand
GGCCTTGGCCGCCGAGAACTCCTCCGGCGTCAGCAGGCCCCGCCGGGGGTTCCGACCTCGCGGCCTCGCTGGCCCAGCTGGCCGCCCTCGCCCGGGAGGGCCTGCTGACCCCGGAGGAGTTCTCGGCGGCCAAGGCCCGCCTCCTGAGCACCTGACGCCCTCCCCCCGGACAGGCGCGCCGTATCCCCGCCCGGTCAGGGCGCCGGGGAGGCGCGCACCGGCGGGCGGTCCGTGTGCGACCCGCTTGCCGGCTTGGTCCGTGTCTCCTCCGGCCCCCGCCCGCCGCTGCCCGGCGGGCTGCCCGAGTGGTCGGGCAGGCAGGCCGGCATGCGCGAGCCGGCCGCGCTACCGGGGGCGGCACCGGCGCCGGGCAGTGCCGCCAGGAGGGCGGCCGCCGTCGCGGTGACCGCCGCACCGGCGGCGAGCGGTGTCCGGAACCGCACCGCGGTGGCACGGAAGGAGACCTCGGCCCGCTCGGCGGCCTTCGCAGGGCGTTCCGCCGGTGTCCCGCCCGGTCCCTGCCGGGCGATGGCCACGAGTTCCGCCTTGAGGCGCGCCTCGAACGCTGTCGGCCGGCCGTTCATCCCGCCGCCTCCACTCGGTGTGCCGCAACCCGCTGGTGGTCGTTGCGCGTCGGCGCCGTGTGGCGCAGGGCGCGCCGGGCCCGGTGCAGTCGGACTCGGACTGTGGCCCGGGTGACTCCGAGGGCCGTCGCGGCCTCGGCCGGGTCGAGGCCGTCCACGACGACCAGGTCCAGAACGGCCCGCAGCGGTTCGGACAGGGCCGCGTGCCGCTCGGCCAACTCGCGGTAGGCGCGCTGTGCGTCGATCCGCTCCTCCAGCGCCGCCACGTCCTCGTCGTCCAGGAGTCGCCGCCCGCTGAGCCGTGCGACGGCGTCCCGCTCCCGGGCGTGGCCGCGGGCGTGGCTCGCGAGGACGTTGCGCGCGATCCCGTACAGCCAGGCTCGCGGTAAGCCCCTGTCGGCGCGGAACGACGGTGCGGCTTTCAGCGCCGCGAGGAAGATGTCCGCCGTGAGGTCCGCCGCCAGGTGCGGGTCCGCCACCCGGCGCGTGACGAACCCGAGCACCGCGTCCACATGCTCCTCGTAGAACTCCCCGAATCCCTCGGGGCTGGTGAGGTCGGGTGGCCCGACCCCCGCCCGGGCCGCCTCCCGCGCCCCGCCCCGCATGTGCTTCTCCCGCCC
>NZ_RPSE01000743.1:0-1211 GCF_003949955.1 Streptomyces sp. WAC05292 | reverse complement strand
GCCGAGGACCTGGACGGTGCGCAGGGGCGGCCCCCGCACAGCCGTACGGGCGGCCGCCCCTGCGCACCGTCCAGGTCCTCGGCGGCGCCGGCGCGGACAGCAGCGCGCACGTCAGGTCGCTGACCACCGGGCTCGCCGCACGCGGGGTACGGGTCACCGTCTGCGCGCCCGTCGAAGCGGAAGGGGAATACGACTTCACCGGCGCCGGCGCGCAGTTCGCGCCCGACGCGGTGAGCGCCATGCGCGCCGTGTGCGCCGGCGCCGACGTGGTGCACGCCCACGGCGTCCGGGCCGCCGCCCGGGCCCTCCTCGCCCTGCGCGGGCGGCGCGTGCCGCTCGTCGTCACCTGGGCGGGAGGCGGGCCGGGCGCCGACGGCGCCCTCGGGCGGCTCGGCCGCGTCCTCGAACGGCACGTCGCCCGCGCCGCCGCCGTCGTCCTCGGCAGCTCCTCAACCCAGGTGGACCTCGCACGAGCCCGCGGGGCCCGGGACGTACGGCTCGCCCGGCCCGCCGTGCCCGCGGCACCCGGCGCCGCCGGAAGGGCCGCGGCCGCCGACCCCGGCAAGACCCGGGCGGAGCTCGGCGCGGTCGGGCGGCCCCTCGTCATCGCCGTCGGCAGCCTCGTCCCGCACCGCGGGTACAGCCTCCTTCTCGACGCCGCCCGGGCCTGGCGCGGCCTCGACCCCGCACCGCTCGTCGCCATCGCCGGAGAAGGGCCCATGCGGGCCGAGCTCGCCGGGCGGATCGAGGCCGAAGGCCTGCCCGTCCGGCTGCTCGGACGCCGCCGGGACGCCGCCCGGCTCCTCGCGGCGGCCGACGTGGCGGTGCTGCCGAGCCGGTGGGAGGCGCGGTCCCTGCTCGCGCAGGAGGCGCTGCGGGCCGGTGTGCCGCTGGTGGCGACGGAGGTCGGCGGCGTACCGGAACTGATCGGCGAGGCCGGGGTACTGGTCCCGTACGGCGACCCGGACGCCCTGTCCGCAGCGGTAGCGGACCTCCTCGCGGACCCGGCCCGCCGCCGCCACCTGTCCGAGGCGGGCCGCGCCCAGGCGGCGACGTGGCCGTCGGAGGACGACACGGTGGCCCAGATCCTGTCGGTCTACGACGAACTCACCCACCGCCGCTGACCCGACCCGAGTCCCGCCCCCGCAGCTCGCCTCAATCGCCGGCGGGGCTGGAGGTTGCCTGGCTGGTCGGGTGGGTCGGGTCAGCGG
>NZ_RPSE01000742.1:0-1217 GCF_003949955.1 Streptomyces sp. WAC05292 | reverse complement strand
CGCCCCGGCCACCCCTTCGCCGCCCCGGCCGGGCCGCCGCGGGCGGCCCGGCCGGGGCGGCGAAGGGGTGGCCGGGGCGTGCGGCGGCGTAGGCGGTGCGGGCCCGTTCGCGGACGTGGCCGAGGAGCCGGAGCAGGGCGGCCGCGCGGCCGGCGGGGGTGTCGTCCTCGCGGGAGCGTGCGGCGGCGAACTCCCGCAGGAGGTCGTGGAGGCGGTGGACGCCGGGGGCCGGGGATTCCAGCAGGCCGAGCGCCGCGATCCGTTCGAGGTGCCCTTCCGCCTCGGACTCGGCCATCCCGGCGAGGGCGGCCGCTCCGGCGGTGTCGAGGGTGGCCGCGCGCGGCAGCGACAGCATGCGGAAGAGGCGGGCCTGTGCCGGGTCGAGGAGGTCGTAGCTGAGGCGGAAGCAGGCCTCGACGCCGTCCGCGTCGCCCTGCCCGCCGGCCCGGCCGAGGAGCGCGGGGCGGGCGCCGTCGAGGAGGCGTACGTAGTCGGCGAGCGCCCAGGCCGGGCGGGTCGCGAGCCGGGAGCCGGCCAGCCGGAGGGCCAGCGGCAGGGCGCCGCAGCGCCCGACGAGCGCGAGGGCGGCGTCCGGTTCGGCGGCGACGCGGGCCTCGCCGGCGATCCGGCCGAGCATGGCCAGGGCTTCCGCGTCCGGGAGCACGTCGAGGCGGATGCGCAGGGAGGCGGGGAGGCCGGGCAGGGTGTGGCGGCTGGTGACGAGGACGGCGCAGGTCGGGGAGCCGGGCAGGAGCGGTTCGACCTGGGCGGTGTCGCGGGCGTCGTCGAGGACGAGGAGCACCCGCCGCCCGGCGAGCCGGCTGCGGTAGAGGCCGGCCCGCTCCTCGGGGTCGTCGGGGACCGCGGCGTCGGCGACGCCGAGGGCGCGCAGGAAGGAGGCCAGGACGGCGCCGGGTTCGGCCGGGTCCTCGCGTACGCCGCGCAGGTTGGCGTAGAGCTGGCCGTCGGGGAAGTGGTCGCGAAGGCGGTGCGCGGCGTGCACGGCGAGGGTCGTCTTGCCGACGCCGCCGATCCCGCCGACGGCGGAGATCGCCACGCTGCGCAGGGCCGTGCCGGCGGCGGGGCTGGGGGCGAGCGCGTCGACGATGGCCTGCTCGGGGCCGGCCCTGCCGGTGAAATCCACCGGCACGTACGGCAGTTGGGCCGGAGCGGGTGATCCGGGGCGGGAGCCGTCCGAGGTGTCCGCGGCGGGGGGC
>NZ_RPSE01000741.1:0-1219 GCF_003949955.1 Streptomyces sp. WAC05292 | reverse complement strand
GGGTTGGGGGTAGGGGTCGGTGCCGGTGAGGGTGTTGAGGATGGTGGCGCTGCGCCAGGCGGCGAGGCCGAGGTCGGGGGCTCCGACGCCGTGGGTGTGGCGTTCGCCGTTCTGGACGAAGACGGTGCCGGTGACGGCGGGGTCGAGGACCATCCGGTGGCTGCGGTCGATGCGGGGGCGGCCGGAGGAGTCCTTGCGGAGGTAGGGGTCGAGGCCGGCGAGGAGGCGGTGCAGGGGGCGTTCGCGGTAGCCGGTGGCGAGGACGACGGCGTCGGTGGTGAGGCGGGAGCGGGTGCCCTGGTCGGCGTGGTCCAGATGCAGTTCGATCTTGGTGGTGGCGATGCGGCCGGCGGTGCGGACGGTGACGCCGGGGGTGAGGACGGCGTCGGGCCAGCCGCCGTGGAGGCTGCGGCTGTAGAGCTCGTGGTGGATGGCGGCGATGGTGGCGGTGTCGATGCCCTTGTGGAGCTGCCACTGGGCCGGGAGGAGGCGGTCGCGGACGGGTTCGGGGAGGGCGTGGAAGTAGTGGGTGTAGTCGGGGGTGAAGTGTTCGAGGCCGAGCTTGCTGTACTCCATGGGGGCGAAGGAGGGGGTGCGGGCGAGCCAGGTGAGGCGTTCGCGGCCGGCGGGGCGGGCGCGGAGGAGGTCGAGGAAGATCTCGGCGCCGGACTGGCCCGAGCCGATGACGGTGATGTGGTCGGCGCCGAGGATGCGGGTGCGGTTGTCGAGGTAGTCCGCGGAGTGGATCACGGGGACGGTCGGGGCCTCGGCGAGGGGGCGGAGCGGGTCGGGGACGTGCGGGGCGGTGCCGACGCCGAGGACGAGGTGGCGGGCGTGGGCGCGGCCGAGGGCCTCGGCTTCACCGTGGGCGCCGAGGCGGGTGTAGTCGATCTCGAAGAGGTCGAGTTCTGGGTTCCAGCGGACGGCGTCGACCTGGTGGCCGAAGTGCAGGCCGGGGAGGCTTTCGGCGACCCAGCGGCAGTAGGCGTCGTACTCGGTGCGCTGGATGTGGAACTGCTGGGCGAAGTAGAAGGGGTAGAGGCGCTCTCTGTTCTTGAGGTGGTTGAGGAAGCTCCAGGGGCTGGTGGGGTCGGCGAGGGTGACGAGGTCCGCGAGGTAGGGGACTTGGAGGGTGGTGCCGTCGATGAGGAGCCCGGGGTGCCAGCGGAAGTGGGGGCGTTCGTCGTAGAAGGCGGTGGTGAGGGGGGCGGCTCCGTGG
>NZ_RPSE01000740.1:0-1222 GCF_003949955.1 Streptomyces sp. WAC05292 | reverse complement strand
CGCGCGCGGCCCGGCGCCGGGGTCTTTCCCGCTGCCCCCCGTGGGGCCGACGACCTGGGCAGCGACCACGGCCTCTGCGCCGCCCCCGGCGGGCCCCGGGCCGCGCAGGACCACTCCCCCCGGTAGGCGGCCCGGGGAGCGAGTGGTTAGGCTCAGAGGCTGTGAGCAGGCTCCAGGTGGTCAGCGGCAAGGGCGGAACCGGGAAGACCACGGTCGCCGCGGCACTCGCGCTGGCCCTCGCACGCGAGGGCAGGCGGACTCTTCTGGTGGAGGTCGAGGGCAGGCAGGGTATCGCGCAGCTCTTCGGGACGGAGGCGCTCCCCTACGAGGAGCGGAAGATCGCCGTCGCGGCGGGCGGCGGGGAGGTGTACGCGCTCGCCATCGACGCGGAGCAGGCGCTGCTGGACTACCTCCAGATGTTCTACAAGCTGGGTTCGGCGGGCCGCGCGCTGAAGAAGCTCGGCGCGATCGACTTCGCGACGACCATCGCGCCCGGGCTGCGGGACGTGCTGCTGACGGGCAAGGCGTGCGAGGCGGTGCGCCGCAAGGACCGGTCCGGCCGGTACGTGTACGACCACGTGGTGATGGACGCGCCGCCCACGGGGCGGATCACCCGGTTCCTCAACGTGAACGACGAGGTGGCGGGGCTGGCCCGGATCGGGCCGATCCACAACCAGGCGCAGGCCGTCATGAAGGTGCTCAAGTCCCGTGAGACGGCGGTGCACTTCGTGACGCTGCTGGAGGAGATGCCCGTCCAGGAGACGGCCGACGGGATCGCCGAGCTGGCGCGGGCGGGCCTGCCGGTGGGACGGGTCGTGGTCAACATGGTCCGTCCGCACCACCTGGACGACGAGGCCCTGGCGGCGGCCGGCGAGCTGCGCGGGGACGTGGCGCGCGCCCTGTCCCGGGCCGGGCTCGGCGGGCCCGCGGAGCGGCTGGTGGACCCGCTGCTGGAGCAGGCGGCGGAGCACGCGAGCCGGGTGGCGCTGGAGCGGGCGCAGCGCCGGGTGCTGTCCCGGCTGGAGGTGCCGGCGTACGAACTGCCGCTGCTCGGCACCGGGATGGACCTCGCGGGGCTGTACGAGCTCGCGGCGGAGCTGCGCAAGCAGGCGGACGAGGAGTGAGCGGGGCCGTGGGCCCGGCGGCGGGCGCCGCAGCGGGCCCACGGCCCCGCTCACTCCTCGTCCGCCTGCTTGCGCAGCTCCGCCGCGAGCTCGTACAG
>NZ_RPSE01000073.1:0-21698 GCF_003949955.1 Streptomyces sp. WAC05292 | reverse complement strand
CCCCCTGACCCCCCGGGCCGCGGCGCCCCCCGTCCCGGACCGGCTCCGGGGCGGGGGGCCGCCGCCGCACCCGCACAGGCGACAATGGGCGCATGAGTCTGTTCCGCGACGACGGCATCGTGCTGCGCACCCAGAAGCTCGGCGAGGCGGACCGCATCATCACGCTGCTGACCCGCGGCCACGGACGGGTGCGGGCCGTCGCCCGCGGCGTACGCCGCACCAAGTCGAAGTTCGGCGCCGGGCTGGAACCCTTCTCCCACGCCGACGTCCAGTTCTTCGCCCGCGGCAGCGACCTGGTGGGCCGCAGCCTGCCGCTCTGCACACAGACCGAGATCATCTCCCCGTACGGCAACGGCATCGTCACCGACTACGCCCGCTACACGGCCGGCACCGCGATGCTGGAGACCGCCGAGCGGTTCACCGAGAACGAGGGCGAGCCCGCCGTCCAGCAGTACCTGCTGCTCGTCGGCGCCCTGCGGACCCTCTCCCGGGGCGAGCACCAGCCGAACCTCATCCTCGACGCCTTCCTGCTGCGCTCCCTCGCCGTCAACGGCTACGCGCCCAGCTTCGAGGACTGCGCGAAGTGCGGCATCCACGGCCCGAACCGGCACTTCTCCGTCGCCGCGGGCGGGGTCGTCTGCGGCGACTGCCGGGTGGCAGGCAGCGTCGTACCCTCGTCGGAAGCCGTCGCCCTGCTCAGCGCCCTGCTGACGGGCGACTGGGGGTACGCCGACGCGTGCGAGGCACGCCACGTGCGGGAGGGCAGCGGGCTCGTCTCGGCCTATTTGCACTGGCATCTGGAGCGCGGGCTACGCTCGCTGCGTTACGTCGAGAAATAGGAGCTGGGCACATGGCACGACGCGGGATTCTGGGACGCTCTCGCCGCGAGTACAAGGTTCCGGAGCCGCACCCGTCCGGTGCGCGCCCGCCGAAGATCCCCGGCGAGCTGGTCCCCAACCACGTCGCGATCGTCATGGACGGCAACGGCCGCTGGGCCAAGGAGCGCGGGCTGCCCCGCACCGAGGGCCACAAGGTCGGCGAGGGCGTCGTCCTCGACGTCCTCAAGGGCTGCATCGAGATGGGCGTGAAGAACCTCTCGCTGTACGCCTTCTCGACGGAGAACTGGAAGCGCTCCCCCGAAGAGGTCCGCTTCCTGATGAACTTCAACCGCGACGTCATCCGCCGCCGCCGCGACGAGATGGACGAGCTGGGCATCCGCATCCGCTGGGTCGGCCGCATGCCCAAGATGTGGAAGTCCGTCGTCCAGGAGCTCCAGGTGGCCCAGGAGCAGACCGTCGACAACGACAAGATGACGCTGTACTTCTGCGTCAACTACGGCGGCCGTGCCGAGATCGCCGACGCGGCGCAGGCCATAGCGCGGGACGTGGCCGCCGGGAGGCTGGACCCGTCGAAGGTCAACGAGAAGACCTTCGCGAAGTACATCTACTACCCGGACATGCCGGACGTCGACCTGTTCCTGCGCCCCAGCGGCGAGCAGCGCACCTCGAACTACCTGCTCTGGCAGAGCGCGTACGCCGAGATGGTCTTCCAGGACGTGCTGTGGCCGGACTTCGACCGCCGCAACCTGTGGCAGGCCTGCCTGGAGTACGCCCAGCGCGACCGCCGCTTCGGCGGTGCCGTCCCGAACCAGGTGGAGCCGGGCGGCGCCGCCGGCTGACCGTCGCGGACACGGCGCAGGGCCCGCCCCCGGAATCCCGGGGGGCGGGCCCTGCGCCGTGTGCTGTGAAGTCGTCCGGATCGCCCCGGCCCCGCGGCCGGAAAGCGACCCGGACCGCGCTCAGGAGGCGGCCGCGGCCGCGCAGTCGGCGCAGGTGCCGAAGATCTCGACGGTGTGGGCGACGTTCACGAAGCCGTGCTCGGCCGCGATCGACTCGGCCCACTTCTCGACGGCCGGGCCCTCCACCTCGACCGCCTTGCCGCAGCCGCGGCACACCAGGTGGTGGTGGTGGTCCCCGGTGGAGCAGCGCCGGTAGACGGACTCGCCGTCGCTGGTGCGCAGCACGTCGACCTCGCCGGCGTCCGCCAGGGACTGGAGGGTGCGGTAGACGGTGGTCAGGCCCACGGAGTCGCCGCGGTGCCGGAGCATGTCGTGCAGCTCCTGGGCGCTGCGGAACTCGTCCACCTC
Source organism: Streptomyces sp. WAC05292 (assembly GCF_003949955.1). Classification (NCBI taxonomy): domain Bacteria; kingdom Bacillati; phylum Actinomycetota; class Actinomycetes; order Kitasatosporales; family Streptomycetaceae; genus Streptomyces; species Streptomyces sp. WAC05292. The sequence continues at coordinate 19,552 of NZ_RPSE01000073.1, read as the reverse complement.
GTCCAGCGCGGCCGCCACCGCCGCCCGCTGCCGGGTGGATCGCCCTCGTACTGGCGCGGTATTCGTCTCGCCAGGCGCAGTCGCCACCGGTTCCTCCTCGTATCGGCCTCGGCCCAATTGTGCCAGGCGGCCGCCGCTACCGGACCTTCACGTCGTCGCGCGTACAGACCTCTTCGGCGGCGCGGGCCGCCTCGGCCCGGCGCCGGGCCAGCGGCGCGGACACCGCCGTGAGGACCGTGAAGACGGCGATGGCCAGGAGCACGATGGTGCCGCCGGAGGGGGCGTCGATGTAGTACGTGGCCACGGTGCCGGAGAGCGAGACGAGGACGCCAATGCCCATCGCGGCCCCCAGGGTGGCGGCGAATCCGCGGGTGACGCGCTGGGCCGCCGCGACGGGGATCACCATCATGGCGCTGACGAGAAGCAGGCCGACGATGCGCATGGCGACGGTCACCGTGACGGCCGCCGTGACCGCCAGCAGCAGGTTCAGCAGCCGCACCGGCAGGCCGGTGACCCGGGCGAACTCCTCGTCCTGGCAGACGGCGAACAGCTGCCGGCGCAGGCCCAGCGTCACGGCGAGCACGAACGCGGCGAGGACGACGACGGCCGTGATGTCCTCGGCCGAGACGGTGGTGATCGAGCCGAAGAGGTAGCTGGTCAGGTTGCTCGTGGAGCCGCCCGGAGCCAGGTTGATGATCATGACGCCGCCGGCCAGGCCGCCGTAGAAGAGCATCGCCAGGGCGATGTCGCCGCTGGTCCGGCCACGCGAGCGGATGAGCTCCATGCCGACCGCGCCGAGGACCGCCACCAGGGTCGCGAGCCAGACCGGGCTGGCGTTCAGCAGGAAGCCGAGCGCGACGCCCGTCAGGGCCACGTGCCCGATGCCGTCGCCCATGACCGCCTGGCGGCGCTGGACGAGGTAGGTGCCGATGGCGGGGGCGGTCAGGCCCACCAGGACGGCGGCGAGCAGGGCCCGCTGCATGAAGGCGTAGTTCAGGAGGTCCATCAGCTCAGCAGTCCGGTCCGCAGGGGTTCGGCGTCGTGCGCCGCGTGGGGGTGTACGTGGTCGTGGCCGGGCAGGGCGTGCTGGCCCACGGCCTCCGGGGGCGCGCCGTCGTGGACGACGCAGCCGTCGCGCAGGACGACCGCGCGGTCGATCAGCGGCTCCAGCGGGCCGAGCTCGTGCAGGACGAGCAGGACGGTCGTGCCGGCGGCGACCTGCTGTCGGACGGCGTTCGCGAGGACCTCCTGGTTGGCGAGGTCCACGCCGGCCATCGGCTCGTCCATGATCAGCAGCTCGGGCTCGGCGGCCAGGGCGCGGGCGATCAGGACGCGCTGGTGCTGGCCGCCGGAGAGGGCGCCCACGGACGCGTCGGCGTACCCGTCCATGTCGACCAGGGCCAGGGCGCGCCCGACGGCCTCCTTGTCGGCCTTGCGCAGGAGCCCGAAGCGGGTGCGGGCGAGCCGGCCCGCGGAGACGACCTCGCGCACCGTCGCCGGGACGCCGCTCGCCGCGGTGGTGCGCTGGGGCACGTACCCGATGCGGGACCAGTCCCGGAAGCGCCGGAAGGGGGTGCCGAACAGCGACAGCTCGCCGCCCGACAGCGGAACCTGGCCGACGACGGCGCGCACGGCCGTCGACTTCCCGGAGCCGTTGGCGCCGAGCAGGGCGACGACCTCGCCGCGGCGCACCGCAAGGTCGACGCCGCGCAGGACGGGGCGCGAGCCGAGCGAGGCGACTGCGCCGCGCAGGGAGATGACCGGCTGCTGCGCCGGCTCCGCGGGCTTGGACTCCATGGGGGGCGCCTCCGTCGACGTCATCACTTGGCCCCGAGGGCCTTCTGGAGGTTCTTCAGGTTGGACCGCATGACCTCGAAGTAGTCAGCGCCCTGGGACTTGCCGGTGATTCCCTCGAGCGGGTCGAGGACGTCGGTCTTCAGGCCGGTGTCGGCGGCGAGGGACTTGGCGGTCTTGTCGCTGGCCAGGGTCTCGAAGAACACCGTGGTGACGTTCTCCTTCCGCGCGCGCTCCTGGAGCTCCTTCATCCGGGCCGGGCTGGGCTCGGACTCGGGGTCGACGCCGGAGATGCCCTCCTGGTCGAGGCCGTAGCGCTCGGCGAGGTAGCCGAAGGCGGCGTGGGTGGTGATGAAGGTCCGGGTGGCGGTGTTCTTCAGGCCGTCCTTGAACTCCGTGTCGAGGGCGGTCAGTTTGCCGACCAGCTCGTCGGTGTTCTTGCGGTAGTCGGCGGCGTGGCCGGGGTCCGCCTTCTCCAGGGCCGCACCGACGCCCTTGGCGATCTCGGCGTACTTGGCCGGGTCGAGCCAGACGTGCGGATCGCCGCCGGCCTCGCCGTGGCCGTGGCCGTCGCCCTCGGAATGGCCGGCCTCCTCGGAGTGGCCGGCTTCCTCACCGTGCGCGCCCTCGTGGTCGTGGCCCCCGGCGCCGTGGGCGTCGAGCTTGGTGAGGGTCGCGGCGTCGACGGTGTTCTTCACGCCGGCCTGGGCGACGGCCTCGTCGACGGCGGGCTGGAGGCCCTTGAGGTAGAGGACGACGTCCGACTCCCCGAGCTGCGCGGTCTGCTTGGGGGTGATCTCCAGGTCGTGCGGCTCGACGCCCGGCTTGGTCAGGGAGGTCACCTGGACGCGGTCCCCGCCGATCTGCTCGGCGAGGAACTGCATGGGGTAGAACGACGCCGTCACGGCGAGCCGGCCGTCCGCGGCGCCGGCGGAGGAGGTGCCGGAGCAGGCGGTCAGGGCCGGGACGGCGAGCGCGGCGGCCCCGGCGAGGGCGGCGGTGGGTATGAGGCGGCGTACGTTCATGACATCCATTTTCATCAAATATGGAAACCGTTGTCAAAAAGCCCTGGCTGCGGCCTCCCGGGGGCACCATGGAAGGGGAACCGATTTGATGGAGGGGGTGCGGGCGCCGGTAACCTGAGGCATTCGCGTTCGTCCTCGTAATGAAGAGAGCACCGTGGCCGCCGACAAGATCGAAACCATCGTCAGCCTGAGCAAGCGCCGTGGCTTCGTTTACCCGTGCAGTGAGATCTACGGCGGCTCCCGGGCTGCCTGGGACTACGGTCCGCTGGGTGTCGAGCTCAAGGAGAACATCAAGCGCCAGTGGTGGAAGGCGATGGTGACCGGGCGTGAGGACATCGTCGGCCTCGACTCGTCCGTGATCCTGGCCCCCGAGGTCTGGGTGGCCTCGGGCCACGTCGCGACGTTCTCCGACCCGCTCACCGAGTGCACCGCCTGCCACAAGCGCCACCGCGCCGACCACCTCGAGGAGGCGTACGAGGCCAAGCACGGCCGCCTCCCCGAGAACGGCCTGGCCGACGTGAACTGCCCCCACTGCGGCGTGAAGGGCCAGTTCACCGAGCCGAAGCAGTTCTCCGGCATGCTGGAGACCCACCTCGGCCCGACCCAGGACACCGGCTCCAAGGCGTACCTGCGCCCCGAGACCGCCCAGGGCATCTTCACCAACTTCGCCCTGGTGCAGACCTCCTCGCGCAAGAAGCCGCCCTTCGGCATCGCGCAGATGGGCAAGTCCTTCCGCAACGAGATCACGCCCGGCAACTTCATCTTCCGCACCCGCGAGTTCGAGCAGATGGAGATGGAGTTCTTCGTCAAGCCGGGCGAGGACGAGCAGTGGCAGGAGTACTGGATGCAGGAGCGGTGGAACTGGTACCGCGGCCTCGGCATCCGCGAGGAGAACATCCGCTGGTACGAGCACCCGAAGGAGAAGCTGTCCCACTACTCGAAGCGCACCGCCGACATCGAGTACCGCTTCAACTTCGGCGGCAGCGAGTTCTCCGAGCTGGAGGGCATCGCCAACCGCACGGACTACGACCTCAAGGCCCACTCCGCCGCCTCCGGCCAGGACCTCACCTTCTTCGACCAGGAGGCCGGTGAGCGCTACACCCCGTACGTCATCGAGCCCGCGGCCGGCGTGAACCGCGCCATGCTCGCCTTCATGCTCGACGCGTACAACGAGGACGAGGCCCCGAACGCCAAGGGCGTCATGGAGAAGCGCACCGTGATGCGCCTCGACCCGCGCCTGGCCCCGGTCAAGGTCGCCGTCCTGCCGCTGTCCCGCAACGCGCAGCTGTCGCCGAAGGCCAAGGGCCTCGCCGCCGACCTGCGCAAGAACTGGAACATCGAGTTCGACGACGCGGGCGCCATCGGCCGCCGCTACCGCCGCCAGGACGAGATCGGCACGCCGTTCTGCGTCACCGTCGACTTCGACACCCTCGACGACAACGCGGTGACCGTCCGCGAGCGCGACACCATGAAGCAGGAGCGCGTCTCCCTGGACCAGATCCAGACCTACCTGGCCACCCGCCTCCTCGGCTGCTAGGGCCCGCCACCCGGACGGTGGCCCGGTGCGCATGCCGCGCACCGGGCCACCGCCGTCTTCCGGGGGCCGGGCGCTTCAGGCGCGCAGGCCGCGGATCACCAGGGCCGTGACCGCCTCGAACTCGCGGCCGATCGTCGGGGAGGTCCACTCGGCCGCGTACTGCGGGTCGTGGAAGCGGCCGGTGGCGTCGAACACGGCGCGGGCCGCGGCAGGCACGTCCGCCACGTCGAGCGAGCCCGCCTCCACCCCCTCCGCGATGATCCGCCCCAACTGCTCGACCAGCTCGGCCAGGTGCGCCTCCACGACCCCGCTGTTCTCGGCGAGCAGCACCGTGTACGTCGCGAACAGCTCCGGGTCGTCGCCCGCCTTGTGGCGCTTGGCGTCGAACAGTGCCTCCAGCCACGCCTCCAGCTTGGAGGGGGCGCTCCCCGCGCCGTCCGAGGCGATCTCCTCCAGGCGCCCGACCGTCTTGCCGAGCCAGCGCTCCGTCACCGCCTCGCGCAGGGCGGCCTTCGAGGGGAAGTGCCGGTACACGCTGCCGTGGCTGACTCCCAGGGCCCTCGCCACGTCGACCACGGTCGCCTTGGCCGGGCCGTAGCGGCGCAGCACCTCCTCGGTGGTCTCCAGGATGCGCTCGGGGGTCAGGGGCTCGGCGGCAGCGGGTGACATGGGTACGACCGTACCGCCGACTCAGTGCTCGCTGTCCAGGTGGGCCATCTGCGCAGCCGGGTAGCGCTCGCCGGCCGCGGCTCCCGCCGGTACCGCCTCCTCGACGGCCGCGAGGTCGGCTGCCGACAGCTCCACCTCCATGGCACCCAGTGCCTCGGCGAGCCGGTCCCGGCGACGGGCCCCCACCAGCGGCACGATGTCCTCGCCGCGGGAGAGCACCCAGGCGATGGCGGTCTGGGCCACACTGACGCCCTTGCCGTCGGCCACCTCGCGCAGGGCCTCGACCAGGCCGAGGTTGCGGTCGAGGTTCTCGCCCTGGAAGCGGGGGCTCATCCCCCGGAAGTCGCCCGGGGCCAGTTCGCGGTCGCGCGTGAAGTGCCCGCTGATCAGGCCGCGGGAGAGGACCCCGTACGCCGTGACGCCTATCCCGAGTTCCCGGGCGGTCGGCAGGATCTCCCGCTCGATTCCGCGGGATATCAGCGAGTACTCGATCTGGAGGTCCGCGATCGGCGCCACCGCCGCGGCCCGGCGCAGGGTGTCCGCTCCGACCTCCGACAGGCCGATGTGCCGCACGTGCCCCGCTTCGACGGCCTCGGCGATCGCGCCGACCGTCTCCTCGATCGGCACCGCCGGGTCCACGCGGGCGATGCGGTAGATGTCGATGTGGTCCCGGCCCAGCCGTTGCAGCGAGTAGGCCAGGAAGTTCCGCACCGCCTCGGGGCGGCCGTCGTACCCCGTGAAGCCGCCCTCGACCGTGCGCAGCGCGCCGAACTTCACGCTGGTCAGCGCCCGCTCCCGCGCGGCCGCGGGGGCGGTGCGCAGGGCTTCGCCGATCAGCAGCTCGTTGTGGCCCATGCCGTAGAAGTCGCCCGTGTCGAGCAGGGTCACGCCGGCGTCGAGCGCGGCGTGGATCGTCGCCAGCGACTCGCCGCGGTCGGCCTCCCCGTACAGCGCGGACATGCCCATACAGCCCAGCCCCAGGGGGAAGACGGCGGGCCCGGTCGAGCCGAGCCGCCGCAGGGGCCCGCCGGAGGCAGCCGCAGCGGTCGCGGTCGCCGTGGTCGTCGTGGTCGCGGAAGTGCTCTGGTTCGTCGTCATGCAAACGAGAATGACATGACGGGTGACAGATTTCAATATCTGTCACCCGTATCGGCGACGCGCGGGCCGGCTGGGCGACAATGGGGGGCATGACCACGCTCCCCCCGCCCCTCGCGATCGGCCCGCACACCGTGCAGCCCCCCGTGGTGCTCGCGCCCATGGCCGGCATCACCAACGCCCCGTTCCGCACGCTCTGCAGGGAGTTCAGCGGCGGCAAGGGGCTGTTCGTGAGCGAGATGATCACCACGCGGGCGCTGGTCGAGCGCAACGACAAGACCATGCAGCTGATCCGCTTCGACGAGTCGGAGAAGCCCCGGTCGATCCAGCTGTACGGGGTCGACCCCGCCACGGTCGGCAAGGCGGTCCGCATGATCGTCGAGGAGGACCGCGCCGACCACATCGACCTGAACTTCGGCTGCCCCGTCCCCAAGGTCACGCGCAAGGGCGGCGGCTCCGCCCTGCCCTACAAGCGGAACCTGCTGCGGGCGATCCTCCGCGAGGCGGTCGCCGGCGCCGGCGACACGCCGGTCACCATGAAAATGCGCAAGGGCATCGACGACGACCACCTCACCTACCTCGACGCCGGCCGCATCGCCGTGGAGGAGGGCGTCACCGCCATCGCGCTGCACGGCCGCACCACCGCCCAGCACTACGGCGGCACCGCCGACTGGGAGGCCATCGCGCGGCTGAAGGAGCACGTCCCGGAGATCCCCGTCCTCGGCAACGGCGACATCTGGTGCGCGGAGGACGCGCTGCGCATGGTGCGCGAGACCGGCTGCGACGGCGTGGTCGTCGGGCGCGGCTGCCTGGGCCGCCCGTGGCTGTTCAACGACCTGGTCGCGGCCTTCGAGGGCCGCCCGGAGGACTTCCACCGGCCCTCGCTGCGCGAGGTCGCGGCGACCATGGTCCGGCACGCCCGGCTGCTGGGGGAGTGGATCGGCGACGAGTCCCGCGGGGTGATCGACTTCCGTAAGCACGTGGCCTGGTACCTGAAGGGCTTCTCGGTCGGTTCCGGGATGCGCCAGAAGCTCGCCGTCGCCTCGTCCCTGGCCGAACTCGACGCTCATCTGAGCGAGCTCGACCTGGACCAGCCGTGGCCGGAGGGGGCGGACGGCCCGCGGGGCCGGACGTCCGGAAACAACCGGGTTGTCCTCCCCGACGGCTGGCTGAAGGACCCGTACGACTGCGCCGGTGTGACCGAGGACGCCGAACTGGACACGTCCGGAGGGTGAGAACCAGCTGACAAACTATGCCGTCGGCGGCGTGACATACGCCACGCATGGGTGGGGTTGCGCTCACATGAGCGCGAAAATCACGGCTAAGACTTCCAAAGGGTGGCACTGGGTGCCACCCTTTGTTTGTTCAACTCTTGAACGCAAATGTATCGATGATCGCTCATCCGAGCGTGAACACGCCTCAGTGGGCTCCTTCCCCTTCGGGAGGTGAACGCTCTTCGTATGTTCGGGCTACCCATCAGTTACTTTCGATCTGGTGGCGAGCGGGTGGTTACAGGCTCATGACGGCCAAGTGGACGTACCCAGAAGCCTTCGATCTGGGTATGTTCCTCGCCGTCAGGGCAGCCACCGAGTCCTCGAGGAGTCGAGACCCGTGTCGGAAAACAAGAACCAGAAGTTCGTCTACGACTTCACCGAGGGGAACCGCGACCTCAAGGACCTTCTCGGCGGCAAGGGAGCCAACCTCGCCGAGATGACCAACCTGGGTCTTCCGGTCCCTCCCGGCTTCACCATCACGACCGAGGCCTGCAAGGTCTACCTCGACAGCGGCGCGGCCCCGGCCGAGCTCCGCGACGAGGTGAGCGCCCACCTGGCCGCCCTCGAGGCCAAGATGGGCAAGAAGCTCGGCCAGTCCGACGACCCGCTGCTGGTCTCCGTCCGCTCCGGCGCCAAGTTCTCCATGCCCGGCATGATGGACACGGTCCTCAACATCGGCCTCTCCGACGCCTCCGTCGTGGGCCTGGCCGCCCAGGCCGACAACGAGCGCTTCGCGTGGGACTCCTACCGCCGCCTCATCCAGATGTTCGGCAAGACCGTCCTCGGCGTCGACGGCGAGCTCTTCGAGGAGGCGCTCGACGCCGCCAAGGAGGCCAAGAAGGTCACCGTCGACACCGACCTCGACGCCGCCGACCTGAAGAAGCTCGTCAAGGTCTTCAAGAAGATCGTCGCGAAGGAGGCCGGCCGCGAGTTTCCGCAGGACGCCCGCGAGCAGCTCGACCTCGCCGTCGAGGCGGTCTTCAACTCCTGGAACACCGACCGCGCCAAGCTCTACCGCCGCCAGGAGCGCATCCCGGGCGACCTCGGCACCGCCGTCAACGTCTGCTCGATGGTCTTCGGCAACCTCGGCCCCGACTCCGGCACCGGCGTCGCCTTCACCCGCGACCCCGCCAGCGGCCACCAGGGCGTCTACGGCGACTACCTGCAGAACGCGCAGGGCGAGGACGTCGTCGCGGGCATCCGCAACACCGTCCCCCTCTCCGACCTGGAGCAGCTGGACAAGAAGTCCTACGACCAGCTGATGCAGATCATGGAGACGCTGGAGACCCACTACAAGGACCTCTGCGACATCGAGTTCACGATCGAGCGCGGCCAGCTGTGGATGCTCCAGACCCGTGTCGGCAAGCGCACCGCCGGCGCCGCCTTCCGCATCGCCACGCAGCTCGTCGACCAGGGCCTGATCGACGAGGCCGAGGCCCTCCAGCGCGTCAACGGGGCCCAGCTCGCGCAGCTGATGTTCCCGCGCTTCGACGAGAACGCGAAGACCGAGCTCCTCGGCCGCGGCATCGCCGCCTCCCCGGGCGCCGCGGTCGGCAAGGCCGTCTTCGACTCCTACACGGCCGTCAAGTGGTCCCGCTCCGGCGAGAAGGTCATCCTGATCCGCCGCGAGACCAACCCGGACGACCTCGACGGCATGATCGCCTCCGAGGGCATCCTCACCTCGCGCGGCGGCAAGACCTCGCACGCCGCCGTCGTCGCCCGCGGGATGGGCAAGACCTGCGTCTGCGGCGCCGAGGAGCTCGACGTCGACACCAAGCGGCGCCGCATGACGGCCGGCGACCGGGTCATCGAGGAGGGCGACGTCGTCTCCATCGACGGCTCCACCGGCAAGGTGTACCTCGGCGAGGTGCCCGTCGTGCCGTCGCCGGTCGTCGAGTACTTCGAGGGCCGCATGCACGCCGGCGCCGACGACGCCGACGAACTCGTCCAGGCCGTCCACCGGATCATGGCCTACGCCGACCGCGTGCGCCGCCTGCGCGTCCGCGCCAACGCCGACAACGCCGAGGACGCGCTGCGCGCCCGCCGCTTCGGCGCCCAGGGCATCGGCCTGTGCCGCACCGAGCACATGTTCCTCGGTGAGCGCCGCGAGATGGTCGAGCGCCTGATCCTCGCGGACACCGAAGGCGAGCGCGAGGCCGCCCTCGCCGAGCTCCTGCCGCTGCAGAAGAAGGACTTCATCGAGCTGTTCGAGGCGATGGACGGCCTGCCCGTCACCGTCCGCCTGCTCGACCCGCCGCTGCACGAGTTCCTGCCCGACATCACCGAGCTGTCGGTGCGCGTCGCCCTCGCCGAGGCCCGCAAGGACCACAACGAGAACGACCTGCGCCTGCTCCAGGCCGTCCACAAGCTGCACGAGCAGAACCCGATGCTGGGCCTGCGCGGCGTCCGCCTCGGCCTGGTCATCCCCGGCCTGTTCGCCATGCAGGTACGGGCGATCGCCGAGGCCGCGGCCGTACGCAAGGACGCCAAGGGCGACCCGCGCGCCGAGATCATGATTCCGCTCGTGGGCACCGTCCAGGAGCTGGAGATCGTCCGCGAGGAGGCCGACGCGATCATCGCCGAGGTCGAGGCCGCCACCGGCACCAGCCTCAAGCTGACCATCGGCACGATGATCGAGCTGCCCCGCGCCGCGCTGACCGCCGCCCAGATCGCCGAGGCCGCGCAGTTCTTCTCCTTCGGCACGAACGACCTGACCCAGACCGTGTGGGGCTTCTCCCGCGACGACGTCGAGGCCAGCTTCTTCACCGCCTACCTGGAGAAGGGCATCTTCGGAGTCTCGCCCTTCGAGACCATCGACAAGGACGGCGTCGGCTCCCTGGTCCGCAGCGCCGTCGAGGCCGGCCGGGCCACCCGCCCCGACCTGAAGCTCGGCGTCTGCGGCGAGCACGGCGGCGACCCGGAGTCGGTCCACTTCTTCCACGAGGTCGGCCTGGACTACGTCTCCTGCTCGCCCTTCCGGATTCCGGTGGCGCGCCTGGAGGCCGGCCGCGCGGCCGCCGAGTCCGCCGGCAGCGACAGCCGCTGACCCGTGCGGCCCGAAGGCCGCCCGAGACCGTCCGCCTGCCCCCGGGTTCCCTGACCCCCGAGGGCAGGCGGGCAATTCTTTTGCCGTTCAACAAATCCTTACGCCAGCAGGCGGTGGACGGATCCCCACCCGTCCACCGCCTGCCGGCAATCCGCCAGGCACGTCGGCGCTTCCCGGTGCGACCGACCGCCAGGCCCCGCAAAGCCCCCCACGGCCTTCACGGAGCGTTTCGGTCGCGCCGGAGTGTGCCTGGCGGAGTACAGCATTTCGGTTGTCACGCCCTCGCCGAAAGGGGTTTCAACTGTGGCCGAAAGGGCGTGGTGACGTCGTGTGACGGCGTGCATACTCGTGGGGCGGGGGGATTGCGGTTGCACAGGTGGGGGTTCGGTGCTGCGTATCCATTTCACTGGAGTGGACCTGGCACGCGTACGGATGGCAGGGCGTCCCGATGCGTTGTGGGAAACGATTCTGAGTTTTCACCGCTTAAGAGACCGGCGTGATGCGCGTCTCTTCGGTGATTGGCGTACGGAAACCCGGAGCAGGTTGAATAGTGAAACACGCTTGCTCGGCGCGCTCATACCGAGCCGCGGCTATTTCCCGGATTTCCTGACACCGGCCGAGGGGCAGTACGGCTGGGACGTGGGCCTCGACGCGCTGCGCGGCCTGGAGGCCGAGCGGATCCGGCGGGAGCTCGCCCTGCTCGGGACCGGCGCGCGCGTGGGCGCGGCCTTCGGCATGCCGCCGGGCGCCGGCGCCTCCGCGGGTGCCGACAGCGCCGTACCCCGGCGGCTGCGGGAGCTGATGGACGACACCGAGGCGCACCTGCCGCGGCTCCTCGCCGAGCTGCGCGGCTACCACCGCGCCGCCGTGGCCCCGTACTGGACCCACATACAGGCCCAGATCGAAGCCGAGCGGGCCGCCCGGGGCCGCGCCCTGCTCGACGGCGGCGCGGACGAGCTGCTCGCGTCGCTGCCGCCGATGCTGCGCTGGAGGGCGCCCGTCCTGGAGTGCGACTACCCCGTCGACCGCGACGTGCGGCTCTGCGGGCGCGGGCTGCTGCTCCAGCCGTCGTTCTTCTGCCGGCGCACCGCCGTCACGCTGCACGACCCGGAGCTGCCGCCGGTGCTGGTCTACCCGGCCGCGGCGCAGCTCGTCTCGGCGGCCACCGGAAGCGAATCGATTCGCCCCTTGGAGGAGCAGCGCCAGCGCACCCTCGGCAAACTCGTCGGGCACACGCGTTCCGTCGTCCTGCGCGCCATCGGCGACGGGGCGACCACCAGCGAACTCGCCCGCCGGGCGGGTGTTTCCCTCGCTTCGGCGAGCCAGCACGCGTGCGTCATGCGGGAGGCCGGGCTGGTCACCACGCTGCGCCGGGGAAATGCCGTGCTGCACACGGTGACGCCCCTCGGGGCCGCCCTCCTCAAGGGCGGCGCGGTCGCCTCTTAGCGGGCGCGAGTGCCCGGCCCCCGGACCGCCGCGGTCCGGGGCGGGGCGCCGTACGGGCCCCCGGGCACCGATTTACGCGGCGCGGCGTTCGGATAGCGGCGCACAGCCGGTGCAGCGGGGTCGATTTCCGGACACACGGGCCGGTGGTCCCGCATCGCCCCCGCGTCCGGGCATGCCCGCCGCCCGGCAGCTGTGCGTGACCGGTCCCCGGCCCCGCGGACGGTCCGGAAAAAAGTTCCGCGGGGAGCGATGAGTTCTCCGCGGCCCCCCGGTCCACCTTCCGACGGCGCCGGACAGGCCGCGCGCCGCACGAGGGAAGAGGAACCGCGATGCCCGCCACCATGATCTTCGTGAACCTGCCGGTCAAGGACCTCGACGCGGCCAAGGCGTTCTGGGAGAAGGTCGGCTACTCCTGCAACCCGCAGTTCAGCGACGACCGGTGCGCCTGCCTGGTGATCAGCGACACGATCCACGCCATGCTGCTGACCGAGGCCCGCTTCAAGGAGTTCACCCACAAGGCGATCACGGACACCTCCACCAGCACCGAGGCGCTGCTCTGCCTGAGCGCGGGCAGCCGCGACGAGGTCGACGCCCTCGTCGGCGCCGCCCTCGCCGCGGGGGCCTCCGAGCCGCGGCCCGCCCAGGACCACGGCGTCATGTACGGCAGGGCCTTCGAGGACCTCGACGGCCACACCTGGGAGATCATGTGGATGGACCCGGCCGCCGTCCAGGGCTGAGCCGGCCGGGCGGCCGGCCCTCAGGCGACGGCGGTCGAGGTGGCGGCGGTCCGCACCGGGTAGGTCCGGACCGCCACCTCCTCGTCGTCCAGGCACCGGCCCGTCTCCAGGTCGAAGCGCTGCTTCAGCAGCGGCGAGGCCACGAACGGCCTGCCCTCCACGCAGCCGACCAGTCCCCGGGAGAGCACCGACGCCCCCGTGAACGGGTCCCGGTTGTCGACGGCGTACGTCCACCCCGAGCGGCCGAGGAACACCGCGGCCTGGCCCCCGTCGGGCAGCAGCACCGCCACCCCCCGCCCGGGCGTCATCTCGGACAGCTCGCACACCGTCAGCCAGCCCTCGTCCACCTTGAGTTCCACGGTCATCATCGGGTGCCTCCCACAACTTCCAGCGGCAGCTGCCGGTCCAGTACGGCCAGGTCGGGCTTGACCTGGTCGCGCTCGGGCACGAACCGGACCGTGGGGTCCGGGGCGCCGGGCGCGTTGACGAACGAGACGAACCGGCGCAGCCGCTCGGGGTCCTCCAGCGTCTCGGCCCATTCGTCCCGGTAGTTCGAGACGTGGTCGGCCATCAGCGCCTCCAGTTCGGCGCACAGGCCGAGCGAGTCGTGCACCACCACGTCCCGCAGGTGGTCCAGGCCGCCCTCCAGCCGGTCCAGCCAGGCCGAGGTGCGCTCCAGCCGGTCGGCGGTGCGGATGTAGAACATCAGGAACCGGTCGATGAGCCGCACCAGTTCGGCGTCCGAGAGGTCCTGGGCGAGGAGGTCGGCGTGGCGCGGCGTGGCCCCGCCGTTCCCGCCGACGTACAGGTTCCAGCCGTTCGCCGTCGCGATCACCCCGAAGTCCTTGCTCTGCGCCTCCGCGCACTCGCGGGCGCACCCGGACACCGCCGACTTCAGCTTGTGCGGGGCACGCAGGCCCCGGTAGCGCAGCTCCAGGTCGATCGCCATCCGCACGCTGTCCTGGACCCCGTAGCGGCACCAGGTCTGCCCCACGCAGGACTTCACGGTCCGCAGCGCCTTGCCGTACGCGTGCCCGGACTCGAAGCCGGCGTCGACCAGGCGCGCCCAGATCCGCGGCAGCTGGTCCACGCTCGCCCCGAACAGGTCGATCCGCTGCCCGCCGGTGATCTTCGTGTAGAGGCCGAACTCCCGGGCGACCTCGCCGATGACGATGAGCTTCTCCGGGCTGATCTCCCCGCCCGGGATGCGCGGCACGACCGAGTAGGAGCCGTTGCGCTGGAGGTTCGCGAGGAAGTGGTCGTTGGTGTCCTGCAGGGCGGCCTGCTCGCCGTCGAGGACGTACCCGCTGGCGCCGAGCGTCGGCGCGAGGGACGCGATGATCGAGCCGACGGCCGGCTTGCAGACGTCGCAGCCGTCGCCGCCGCGCGCCGAGTCCCGGCCGTGCCCGTCGAGGAGCTGCTCGTACGTGGTCAGCCGCCGGGTCCGGACGATCTCGTACAGCTCGGCGCGGGTGAAGGGGAAGCAGCCGCACAGCCCCTTGTCGGCGGAGGCGGGCAGCAGCTGGCCGATGACCTTGACGCAGCTGCCGCAGCCGGTGCCGGCCTTGGTGCACTTCTTGACCTCGGGCAGCGTGGCGCAGGCGGTGATCTCCTTCTTCGTGACGTTGTGGCAGGAGCAGACCACCGCGGAGTCGGGCAGCGCGGAGGGGCCCAGCTGCGTCGCCGGGCCGAGGCCGGCGGGCAGGACCAGCTGGTCGGGGCTGACGGGCGGCACGCTGCCGGTCAGCGGGCGCAGCAGGCCGTAGGAGTCGGCGTCACCGACGAGGACGCCGCCGAGCAGGACACCGTCGGGGGAGACGACGAGCTTCTTGTAGACGCCGGAGCGTGAGTCGGAGTAGACGACGTCGAGGCAGCCGGCGGTCGTGCCGTGGGCGTCGCCGAAGGACGCCACGTCCACGCCGAGGAGCTTGAGCTTGGTAGACAGGTCGGCGCCGGTGAACTCCTTGTCGCGGCCCAGCAGGTCCTCGGCGGCGGTCTCGGCCATCTCGTAGCCGGGGGCGACCAGCCCGTACACGCGGCCGTCGGAGGCCAGCGCGCACTCCCCGATGGCGTACACGTGCGGGTCGGAGGTGCGGCAGCGGGCGTCCACGGCGATGCCGCCGCGCTCGCCGACGGACAGGCCGGCCTCGCGCGCCAGCTGGTCGCGGGGCCGGACGCCCGCCGAGAAGACGACGAGCTCGGTGTCGACGGTGGAGCCGTCGGACAGGAGCATGCCCCGGACGTGCCCGTCCGGACCGGTGAGGACCTCCTGCGTGCCGACGCCCGTGTGGACCGTCAGGCCCATCCCCTCGATGGTGCGCAGCAGGGCCGCACCGCCGCCCTCGTCGACCTGGACCGGCATCAGGCGCGGCGCGAACTCCACGATGCGGGAGGAGAGCCCGAGGCCCTGGAGGGCGCCGGCCGCCTCGAGGCCGAGGAGCCCGCCGCCGACGACGGCGCCGGTGGTGCGGGTGCCGGCGTACTCCTCGATCGCAAGGAGGTCCTCGACGGTGCGGTACACGAAGCAGCCGGGCGCGTCCTTGCCCGGCACGGGCGGCACGAAGGGGTAGCTGCCGGTCGCCAGGACGAGCACGTCGTACGGGATGACGCTCCCGGACCGCGAGGTGACGGTACGGGCCTCCCGGTCGATGCTCTCGGCGGGGTCGCCGAGCCGCAGGTCGATGCCGTGCTGCTCCATGAACCCGGCGGGCACCATGGACAGCTCCTCCGGGGTCGTGCCCGAGAAGTACGAGGTGAGGTGGACGCGGTCGTACGCCGGCCGGGGCTCCTCGCACAGCACGGTGATCCGGTGCGTGGCGGTGGCCCCGCGCTCGGCGAGTGCCTCCAGGTAGCGCTGGCCGACCATGCCGTGGCCGATGAGCACGATGGCGGGGGTGGGCGTGGGTGCGGCCATGATCAGGAGCCTCCGTCGTCGGTGATCAGGTGGAACAGGTCGGTGAGGGCCTCCTCGTCCTCCCAGCTGCGGGCGAGCGCCGCGACGCTGGAGAGTTCGCCGAGGAGGACGCCGCCGACGAGGCGGTCGCCGCGGACGACGACCTTCCGGTAGGTGCGGCGGGTGGCGTCGGAGAGCCGGAGCACGTCGTCGCCGGGGAGCGGGTCGGTCTCGCCGAAGGCGGCGAGGTCCAGGGGGCCCTCGCCGCCCGCCGAGAGGGTGAGGCGGGTGAGGGCGCGCGTCCCGGTGTACGGCGGCGGCGCGGACGCGGTCGCGGCGGAGGGTGCGGGACCGCCGGCGCGGGGCGGGCGGCGGCCGGGCGGGGTGCCGGCCAGGACGGCGGCGAGGGCGTCGGCCTGCTCCAGCGCCGCCCCCGCGAGGCCGTACACGCGGCCGGCGTGCTCGGCGCAGTCGCCGATGGCGTGCACCGCCGGGTCGCTGGTGCGCAGCAGGTCGTCCACGACGATGCCGGTGCGGACCTCCAGGCCGGCCGCGCGGGCCAGGCCGGTGCGGGGCCGTACCCCGCAGGCCAGGACGACGATGTCGGCGTCGAGCCGGTAGCCGTCGGCGAGCTCCACGCCGGTGACCCGGCGCCGGCCCGCGGGGCCGGGCCCGGCCCCGGATCCGGCCGGGACGGCGGCGGTGGTCAGGCCGCGCACCCGGCACTCGGTGTGGATCTCGATGCCCAGGGCGGCGAGGTGGGCGTGGAGCAGCGCCGCGGCACCCTCGTCCAGCTGGCGCTCCATCAGCCGCTCGCCCTGCTGGGCGAGGACGACCTGGGCGCCCCGCTCGGCGAGCGCGCGGGCCGCGGACACGCCGAGCAGGCCGCCGCCGATCACCACCGCGCGCACGGCCGGTCCGGCCGCCACCGCCGCCGACAGGGCGAGGCAGTCGTCCATGGTGCGGAACGCGTGGACCCCCTCGGGCAGTTCCCGGCCCGGGGCCGACGCGGCGAGCGCGCCGCCGGGGGCGAACAGGCCGCGCAGCGGCGGCAGCACCGCGTTCGAGCCGGTGGCCAGCACCAGGGTGTCGTACGGCTCCGTGCTGCCGTCGTCGCAGTGCACCGTCCGGTCGGCCCGGTCGATCCGCACCGCCCGCACCCCGCGCCGCAGCACGGCCCCGGGCTCGGGGAGCGCCGCCACCTCCGGGGCGTACCGGCCCGCCAGCACCTCGGCGAGCAGGACCCGGTTGTACGGGACGTGCGGCTCCTCGCCGAGGACGGCGACCCGCACGGCCGGGGAGCCGCCGAGCCGCTCCGCGAGCCTGAGGCCCGCGAGGCCGCCGCCGATCACCACCACGCGCTGCTGTTCCGAGGTCATGGCACGAGCGTGCGGGGAGGCTGTTTCCCCGCGGCATCACGCTTGTTACCCGAACGGAACGCCCGCCTCAGCGCCGCGCCGGACCCGCCGTGAGGCCGCTCCGGGCCGCCGGAACGGCTCCCAACCTCAACCTTTGCGCAAGTTTCCGAGGATCGTTGGGTGCTGCACCGACCTCGTCCCTAGGGTCTTCGTGTGCCTGACATATCAACGACCATGCTCATCGTCCTGTGTGCGGCGGCCGCCGCGGCGGGCTGGATCGACGCCGTGGTGGGCGGCGGCGGCCTGCTCCTCCTGCCGGCCCTGCTGCTCGGCCTGCCGAACGCCCATCCCGCCACCGTGCTCGGCACCAACAAGGCCGTCGCGGTCGTCGGCACGACCGGCGCCGCCGTGACCTACCTGCGCAAGGCGCCCGTGGACGTGAAGCTCGCCTTCAAGATCGGCACGGCCGCCGTCGCCGGATCCGCGGGCGGCGCCGCCCTGGCCGGCGGGATCAGCAAGGACGCCCTCCGCCCGCTGATCATGGCGGTACTCCTCCTCGTCGGCGCGTTCGTCGCCTTCCGGCCCGCCTTCGGCACCACCCCGTCGGCCTCGCCGGTGAGCCGGCAGCGCGTCCTGCTCGCCATCGGCCTGGCCGGGCTGGGCATCGGCTTCTACGACGGGCTCATCGGTCCCGGCACGGGCACCTTCCTCGTGCTCGCGCTGACCGCCCTGCTCCACCTCGACCTCGTCACCGCCTCCGCCACCGCGAAGATCGTCAATGTGTGCACGAACGCCGGCGCGCTCGCGATGTTCGCCTACCAGGGCATGGTGCTCTGGCAGCTGGCCGCGCTGATGGCCGTGTTCAACCTGGCCGGGAGCATGGTCGGCGCCCGCATGGCGCTGAAGAAGGGCAGCGGCTTCGTCCGCGGCGTGCTCCTGAGCGTCGTCGGCGCCCTGGTGGTCAAGCTCGGCTTCGAGCAGTGGGGCTGAGGCCCGCCGTCCGCGGAGCCCGCCGCCCGCGGCGCCGTGCGCGCCCACCCCGGGGAGCGGCGGGGCGCGCACGCCGTCAGTACGTGCCCGTCAGGTGCGCGAAGACGACCACGTTGCCCTCGTAGCCGGTGCGCGGCGAGAAGTCCCCGCCGCAGGTGATCACCCGCAGCTCGGCGCGCGGCGACGGCCCGTACACGCGGGCGTCGGGGAAGCGGTCGGCGTCGTACACCTCGACCGCGTGGACCGTGAACACGGCCGTGCGCCCGTCGGCCCGCCGCACCTCGATCGCGGCGCCGCGCCGCAGCGCCCCCAGCCGGTAGAAGACCGCCGGGCCGGAGGCGTGGTCGACATGGCCGACGACCAGGGCCGTGCCCACCGCGCCGGGGGTCGCGCCGTCGCGGTACCAGCCCGCCAGGTCGCGCCGGTCCGGGGGCGGCACCTCAAGGCTGCCGTCGGCGCCGAGCCCGAGCCCGGTCAGCGGGGCGTCCACGCCGATCGCGGGGATCCGGACGCGGACGGGCGGGGATCCGGGCAGCGCGTCGATGCCGCCGGAATAGCCCGGCTGCCCGCCCCCGGCCAGCGCCTCCGCGGGCGAGGGCAGCGGAGGGCCGACGCGCTGAGCGGAGCCGCTGCCGACGAGCCAGATGCCGATGCAGGCGGCGAGCGCGACGATCCCGCCGCGGCCGGCCTGGCCGGTGCCCATGGACGACCCCCTCGGCGGTCGGTGTGCACTGCGTGGGACTGGCCGTCGCCCGGCCCCGCGAACGGGGGGACCTCGCGGGGCAGGGCGACGGGGGACGGTACCGGTCGGGACCGCGGCCGGGGCCGCGGTGGGCGCCCGTCAGCCCCGCGTGCCGCTCGCCCGGCGACGCAGGAGCCAGGTACCGCCGACGGCGGCCGCGGCCAGGACGGCCGCTCCCGCCGTGACCTTGGCGGGGTCGGCGGCGGTGGTCGTGCCACCGCCGACACCCGTGCGGACGTGGCCTTGCGGGCCGCGTTCGGAGACCTCCAGGTTCCCGGTGGCGTACGTGCCGTTCGCGCAGGTCGCGCCGATGGCGTACGTACCCGGGCGGGTGCCGCCGGCGACCCGGAACCGTCCCACGGCGACCTCCTCGTGCGTGCCCCGGACCAGCGTGAAACGGCCGCCGCCGACCATGGTGGCGTCGCCGTCCGCACGCCCGCCCGAGCCGCAGGCGGTCGTGTTCGCGGTGACCGTGGCACCCGGCGCCGCCTTCTTCGGCCACACCTCCAGCACGGCGAAGTCGCCCGGGGCGAAACCGGCCGCCCCGGCGGACTGGCAGGCGACCGCGGCGGCGGTGAGCGCGGTCGCGGTGAGCACACGGGCGGTGCGGCGTCGCATGGCGGCTCCTGGTGGCACGCGGACACGGGGCGTGCTCCCGTGGTAACCCGGCCGGCGCCCCCTCCGCCTGCTGATGCAGCGTCAGGCGGCGGCCCGGCCGTCGGCGTCCGCGCTGGTCACGGGCCGGGTGCTGGGCCGATCGGGCGAAGGGCGCCGCACGGGTGCCGTCCGGGTGACGCGGAGCCGCGGCCCCCGTTCCGGGCCGGGGCCGCGGTGCGTACCGTGGAGGCCGGCCCGAGCCGGGACCGCCGGGGCCGCCGCCGGCGGCGCGGCCCGTCCGGCCGCGCCCCGACCCGTACGACGCACCCGAGGGAGGCCCCCGTGAGCC
>NZ_RPSE01000739.1:0-1225 GCF_003949955.1 Streptomyces sp. WAC05292 | reverse complement strand
ATCCCGACCCCCGCCCGTACGGGTCGAGGGCCGTGCCGGTCCCGGCGGTGCCGGCGAGCGGGTCGGCGTACGCGGACGGCCCGTACGGGCGGGGGTCGGGATCGGCCCCGTGGCCCCCGGTGAAAGGTTTCTCGCTCACGCCGCTCGCTCCCCTGGTCCGGCCCGGCTTCGGTTGGGCACGGCACCCTAGCGGAGGGTCCGTCACTCTCCAAAGCCGGACGGACACCCAGCGTGTCGGCCACGGCGGGGTCAGTAGGCGAAGGCGCGCGCCGTGTTGGCGGCGATGGCCGTGGCCATCGCGTCCTCGTCGATGCCGCGGACGGCGGCCATGGCGCGGACCGTCAGCGGAATGAGGTACGGGGCGTTCGGCCGTCCGCGGTACGGCGCGGGGGTGAGGTAGGGGGCGTCGGTCTCGACGAGGACGAGCTCCGCCGGGGCGGCGGCCAGGGCGTCGCGCAGCGGCTGGGCGTTCTTGAAGGTGACGGTGCCGGCGAAGGACATGTAGTAGCCGGCGGCCGCGCACTCCCGGGCCATGTCCGCGTCGCCGGAGTAGCAGTGGAAGACGGTCCGCTCGGGGGCGCCCTCCTCGCGCAGGATGCGCAGGACGTCGGCGTGGGCGTCGCGGTCGTGGATGACGAGGGCCTTGCCGTGCCGCTTGGCGATCTCGATGTGGGCGCGGAAGGACAGCTCCTGGGCGGCCATGCCCTCGGGGCCGGTGCGGAAGTGGTCGAGGCCGGTCTCGCCGACGGCCTTGACGTGGTCGAGCGCGGCGAGGGCGTCGATCTCGGCGAGGGCCTCGTCGAGGGCGGCGCGGCCGCCGCCGGCGCGGGCGCCCTGCCGGGACCACCCGTCGGGGTCGCCGTGGACGATGCGGGGCGCCTCGTTCGGGTGGAGGGCGACGGCGGCGTGGACGTTGTCGTACGCGGCGGCGGTCTCGGCGGCCCAGTGGGAGCCCTTCACGTCGCAGCCCACCTGCACGACGGTCGCCACGCCGACCGAGGCGGCCTTGGCGAGGCCCTCCTCGACGGTTCCGGCCTGCATGTCGAGGTGGGTGTGCGAGTCCGCCACGGCGACCCGGAGCGGTTCGGGCAGCGGCGGCGGGGTGTCCTTGGAGGCGCTCATACGGCCGATCTTATGACCGGCCGCGCCGCCTCAGCAGACGGGCGAAGAAGCCGCGGCGCTCCTCGCCGTCGTCCACCGGCACCGGCCCGGGGGCGTCGTGGCG
>NZ_RPSE01000738.1:0-1241 GCF_003949955.1 Streptomyces sp. WAC05292 | reverse complement strand
GTGTTCGTGTCGGGCGGCGGGGTGCGCAATCCGACCCTGATGGGCATGCTCCGCGCCGAGCTCGGGCCGTCCGGGGCGGCGGTGCGCCGGGGTGAGATGGTCCGCGCGGTCGTCCTGGGAATCGGGCGGATCATGGGCTGGTCGGCCGCCGGGTACGCGTTCCTCGTGGTGCTCCCCTCCCACCTGCAGGCGGTGCTGGGCGCCTCGGCCCGCGACGCCCTCCTCGCCACCGCGCTCGCCAACCTCGGCTTCGCCGCGGCGATCCTGCCCGCGGGCGTGCTCAGCGACCGGGTCGGGCGGCGTCCGGTGATGCTGTGCGGGGCCGTTTCGGTGGTGGTGCTCGCCCTGCCGCTGCTGCGGCTCGTCCAGTCGCCCGGCGCTCCCCCGGCGGCGAAGGCCGGGGCCGTGCTCCTTGCGGGCGCGCTGGTGGGGCTGCTGGCCGGGCCGGGGCCGGCCATGCTCGCCGAGATGTTCCCGCGCCGGGTCCGCTGCACCGGCCTGGGGGTGGCGTACGCCCTGGCCAATGCGGTCTTCTCCGGCTGCGCCGGCCTCGTCATCACGGCCGTCGCCGCGGGGACGGGGAGCACGGCCGTGCCCGCGTACTACGCGGCGGGCGCCTGCGCCCTGAGCGTGCCCGCCCTGTTGACGCTGCGGGGCGGCGCGCACCGGGAGGCCCTGCGGTGAGGGTGGTCGGGCTGATGTCGGGGACCTCGTACGACGCGGTGGACGCGGCGGCCGCCGACCTCTCGCTGTCCGCGGACGGCGGCACGCTGCGGCTGGCGCCGCTGGGCATGGTCAGCGCCCCGTACCCGGAGGAGGTGCGGCGTGCGCTGGCGGCGGCCCTGCCGCCCGCGGCCACCACGCTCGCGGACGTCTGCCGGCTGGACACCCGGATCGGGCAGGTCTTCGCGGCCGCGGCGGCCCGCGCGGACCGGGAGCTGTGCGGGGGCCGGGCCGAGCTGGTCGCCTCGCACGGGCAGACGGTGTTCCACTGGGCGCAGGACGGGCGGGTGCACGGGACGCTCCAGCTGGGCGAGCCGGCGTGGATCGCGGAGCGCACGGGCTGCCCGGTGGTGTCGGGGTTCAGGCCGCGGGACGTCGCGGCGGGCGGCCAGGGCGCGCCGCTGGTCAGCCTGGTGGACCTGATGCTGCTGCGGGGGCGGCCGGGGGTGCCGGCGGCGCTGAACATCGGGGGCATCGCGAACGTGACCGTGCTGCGGCCGGGCGGCGGGGCGGTGGCG
>NZ_RPSE01000737.1:0-1251 GCF_003949955.1 Streptomyces sp. WAC05292 | reverse complement strand
AGCGCAGTACCCGTTCGGCGGGCACCCTGCGGAAGAGGTCGGTGAAGAAGCGGGGGCCGTCGATCCGGCCGGTGTCCAGGGCGCGGAGGACGACGGCGTCCATCGCGAGGGCCCGGCGACGGTGCGGAGCATGGGCGCGACGGGGGTGGCGCATCCGACGAGGAGGTCCTCCCACAGGGCCGTCGTCCCGTCGAGGAAGCGCAGTACCCGTTCGGCGGGCACCCTGCGGAAGAGGTCGGTGAAGAAGCGGGGGCCGTCGATCCGGCCGGTGTCCAGGGCGCGGAGGACGACGGCGTCCATCGCGAGGGCCCGGCGGCGGTGCGGCGCGGGCAGCCGGGGGGCCCGCCCGTCGCGCAGCGCGGCGGCGACGGCCCGCGTCTGCCGCTGCACCGCGGAGAAGGTGTAGCCGGTCGAGGGCCGCGTGGCGCCGCCTGCCGCGCCGATCAGGTGGACGCGATCCCCGGCCCGGCGCGGGTAGCGCGCATCGGTCATCGGGATCACGCCCGACTCCTCCGCCCGTACCTCGAACGGGCCCAGCCGCAGCACGTCACGCGTGTAGTGCTCCAGCGCGGCGGTGTAGGCGCCCCGGGAGAGCGGGGCGCGGGAGAACTCGGTGTACTCGACGAGCGCCTCCGCCGGCCCGAGCGGCAGCACGTAGCCGAAGGCGAGCCCGCGGACCGGCTGCGGGACCCGGAAGTCCATCAGCTCGACGACGTCCGGATCGAAGGCGGGGCGGGCGGTGCGCACGAACCACCCGCGGAAGTGCTGCAGCAGCACGGTCCGGGCCGGCGGGAGCGCGGGCAGCGGACGCGAGTCGAACAGGTGCCGGCCCCGCACGGCGATGCGGCGGCCGTCGTCCCCGGTGCACAGGGCCACCGCGCCGCCGGGTGTGTCGTGCACGGCCTCGGCGGTCGCCGCCACGAGCCGGACACCGGGCAGGCCGGCCAGCCGGGAGCGCACGGACGCCTCGAACGCGTCCGACCGCAGCATCCGGTACCGCAGCGACCGCAGTTCGCCGTCGACGATGCCGCCGTCGCGGCCCCGGACCCGCAGCCGCGCCCAGGACGCGGCCTCGGCCTCGGGGTGGTCGGCCGGGCCGGCCTGCCAGAAGCACCAGGTCCGGTCGCCGGGGCGCAGGGCTCGCCGGGGCGTCTCCACGACGGCGACGGCCAGCTCCCGCCGGGCGCCGGGCAGGGTGAGCGCGTGGGCGAGCGACAGCCCCGCCGCCCCGCCCCCGACGATCACCACGTC
>NZ_RPSE01000736.1:0-1252 GCF_003949955.1 Streptomyces sp. WAC05292 | reverse complement strand
CCGCCACCCTCACCGCCACCCGCGCCGCCCTGCCCCGGGACCGGCCTGCCCCGGGGCCCGCCCGGGCCGCCTCCGGGCGGTTCAGGCCGGTATGCGCCGTCGGGTCGCGAACGCGGTCAGGACGGCCGCTGCGAGGCATCCGGTGACGACCTGGCCAGCGTAGGCCAGCAAGATCACGGCAGGGGTGCTTCCGCCCTCTCCTGTTTGGGGAGCGAGGGCCGCGACCAGGAGGTACAGGCCCCAGCAGAGCGTCGCGGCGGATCCGGTCCACCCCGCCACCAGCGGCCGCACCGGCCGCCGCGCCCCTCCCCGGGCCAGCAGCACCGCACACCAGCCGGCGAGCAGCGCGCACACCGCGTGCACCGCCGACACCACCCCCGTCTCCGCCGAGTGCAGGGCCGCCCGCTCGGCGCCCAGCCCCGCCGTGCCCCCGAAGGCCCAGTACGCGTACAGCACGCCCAGCGCCGTTCCGAGCGCGGCCGCGGCGCCCGCCGCCACCCCCGTGGGCGACGGGAGCCGCGCACCGCTCGCGCCCTGCCAGACGCTGCCCCAGCGCCTGCGCGCGTAGGGCACGAACAGCCCTGTCAGGGCGAGCCCTTGGACGGTGAAGCCGCCGTAGACGACGAGGTACACCCAGCCGTCGAGGAAGGACTCCCCGGCGGCCCTTGCGGCGGGATCGGCGCCCAGGCCGACGGCCCTGAGGGCGAGTTGGGCGGGGAAGCCGGCGAGTATCGGCGTCAGCAGCCCGGTCGCCGTGAAGGCGGGGACGAGCAGCAGCGGCGCCGGCACCCGCCGGCCCCACGGCCGGGTCAGCAGCAGCGCCAGCACGATCACGGCTGCGTCCATGGCCATGGTCACGGCGTTGGCCACGGTGAAGAACACCCCCGGGTCGAGCAGCACGCTGCCCTCCGGTATGCCGATGCCGCTCCCGGCCAGCCAGGCCGTCTTCAGCGCCAGGTACGGCAGTGTCGCGGCGACGGCCGCCGCCCGCAGCAGTCTCGCCCCCGCCCCGGTGGCGTCGGGCGCGCGGGCCTCCCCCCTCATCGCGGCCGTGCCGCTCGCCGCCTTGCCTGCCGTCGCGCCCTCGGTCCCGCTGAGCGTCTCGGTCGTCGCGCCTGCCGTCCCGATCACGTCGGCCGCCCGGACCGTGTCGGTCGTGTCGGTCGGATCCGTCTCGTGCATTGTTCGCCCGGTCATGGCCCTACGTTCCCGCGCCCCGGGACTCCGCCGCCTCCCCCGCCGAGGGGATCCG
>NZ_RPSE01000735.1:0-1256 GCF_003949955.1 Streptomyces sp. WAC05292 | reverse complement strand
CGACGACACCGACACCCGCAAGAAGGACATCGCCCACCAGTACGACATCCCCGTCCAACAGCTCGACACCTGGAAGAAGCACTACCTCGAAGGCAACTGGACCGCCCTCATGAACGGCACCAACCCCCCTTGCTCCTGAAAGGAGCCGCCCCCCGCAGGCGCCCCGGCCGCCACCGGCCGGGGCGCATCCGTGCGCGGGGGCACCCCGGAGGGCGGCCGCATAGACTTTGCCGTATGGGCACGCCGTCGAGCCTGAGCGTGTACGCGGGTCAGCCCTCCGGCCTGATCGGGAAGCAGATCGCCGGATACCGGGTCGAGCGGATGCTCGGCCGCGGCGGCATGGCGGTCGTCTACTGCGCCAAGGACCTGCGCCTGGACCGCACGGTCGCGCTCAAGCTGATCGCCCCGGAGCGCGCCCGGGACGACACCTTCCGGCGCCGGTTCACGCACGAGTCGCGCGTCGCGGCGTCGATCGAGCACCCGCACATCGTGCCGATCTTCGAGGCGGGCGAGACGGACGGCGTCCTCTACATCGCCATGAGGTACGTCCCGGGGGCCGACCTGCGGGCCCTGCTGGACCGGGAGGGGCCACTGCCCGTCGCGACGGCCCTGCGCATCGCCGCCCAGGTGGCGTCGGCGCTCGACGCGGCCCACGAGCACGACCTGGTCCACCGGGACGTCAAGCCGGGCAACATCCTGGTCGCCGCGGGCCCCGACAGCGAGCACCCGGAGCACGTCTACCTGACGGACTTCGGCCTGACGAAGAAGTCGCTGTCGCTCACCGGCTTCACCACGGAGGGGGAGTTCGTCGGGACGCTCGACTACATGGCGCCGGAGCAGATCTCGGGCCGGCCGGTGGACGGCCGGTGCGACCTGTACAGCCTCGCCTGCGTCGTCTACGAAACCCTCGCGGGCGGACCGCCGTTCGAGCGCGAGGAAGACGCCGCGCTGCTGTGGGCGCACCAGTTCGACCAGCCGCCGCCGCTCACGGAGCGGCGGCCGGAGATCCCGGAAGCCGCCGACGAGGTGCTGTCCAAGGGGCTCGCGAAGGTGCCCGAGGACCGGTACGGATCGTGCCTGGAGTTCGTCGCGGCCCTGCGCGCCGCCACCGCGGGCGCCGGGACGCCCGTACGGCTCCCGCGCGATGACGGGCGGTCCGCCGCCGAGACGGAAGAGCCCCCCGGGCCGCCGCCGGAGCCGCCGGAGTGGGCCCGGCCGGTCTTCCGCGGCACGCCCGGAGGGACGTGACCTCCCCC
>NZ_RPSE01000734.1:0-1009 GCF_003949955.1 Streptomyces sp. WAC05292 | reverse complement strand
ACGCCACCGGCAACAAGCGGCTCGACAGCGCGCACAACGTCGTCGAGACCGGCCGCGCCGGGCTCGTCTTCATCGTGCCCGGCCGCGGGGCGACGCTCCGCGTCAACGGCCGGGCCTGCATCTCCGCCGATCCGCGGCTGCTGGAGCGCCTGACCCCCGTCGGCAAGCCGCCGCGCAGCGCCCTCGTCGTCGAGGTGGAGGAGGCGTACCAGCACTGCCCGAAGGCGTTCCTGCGCGGCAGCGCGTGGAAGCCGGAGGCGTGGCTGTCCGAGGACGACGTGCCCAGCTCGGCCGAGATCACCCTGTCGCACGTGGGCGTGCCCGGCCTGACGCTGGAGCAGATCAGGCAGAGTGAGCGGGAGTCGCTCCTGCACCGGTACGAGTGACCCCGGCCGCGGCGGCCCTCAGTCGAGGGTGACGTCCTCGCCGCGGGCGTGCGCGGTGACGCCGTCGGGGCCGACCGACACCTCGGAGGCGCGCAGACCCCACGGCAGCGCGGGCAGCTTCCACTGCTTCTCCGCGAGCGCCTGCCTGACCATCGGCATCGCGGGGTCGACGGGCGCGCCGGCCAGCGTCGCCGACGTCGCGTGCAGGGTCACCGTGTCGCCCTGGAGCCGGAGTTCGGCGGTCACGGCGACCGGGAGGCCGAGTGCGCGGCGCTCGATCCTGAGCCGGCCGTTCCCGGCGTCGGACAGGGTGGCCTTTCCTCCGGCCTCGCCGGCCAGGGCTTCGAAGGGGACGGTGAACCGGGCGTCGACCGCCGACGCCGTGTAGCCGTCCTTCTCCCGGGAGACGCCGCCCAGTTCGACGTCGGCCTCCACCGGCCGGCCGTCGGGCGCATGACCGTCGGCCCTGACCCGGACCTCCGGGTGGGCGCCCCGGGCCGCTCCGAGCAGGAACGGATAGCCGCCTATCTCCACTTGCGGCTTCGACCGCAGGTCGGGGTGGCGTGCGGCGATCCGGTCGGCGAGCCTGTCCTCGCCGCGGTGGCGGGCGAAGGCGTCGGCCG
>NZ_RPSE01000733.1:0-1289 GCF_003949955.1 Streptomyces sp. WAC05292 | reverse complement strand
CCCCGACAGCCCCCTCTCGACCCCCGCCACCGGGCCCCGGCGGGCAGGCCGGGCCCGGTGGCGGGGGTCGAGAGGGGGCTGTCGGGGTAGGCGAGGCGGAGCCCGGACATGCCGCCGAGGACCTTGCGCTGGATGGCCCGGCGCAGCGGGGTGATGTTGCGTACGAAGGTGAAGACGACGGGCAGGGCGACGCCGGCGAGCCGGTTCTTGAACTGCACGAGGAAGGTGGCCTTGCGGGTGGAGCCGAGCAGCGCCCGCCCGACGGGGACGCGTTCCATGCCGTACGTGGCCAGCAGCTCGGGTCCGGCCTGCCCGCGGTCGGCCATGGCGAGCTTCCAGCCCAGGTTGTACGCCTCCTGGATGCCGGTGTTCATGCCCTGCCCGGAGGCGGGGCTGTGGACGTGGGCGGCGTCGCCGGCGACGAAGCAGCGGCCTTCCCGCATACGGGGGACCATGCGCTGCTGGAAGGTGAAGACGGAGCTCCAGGAGGGTTCGCCGACGGTGACGGGGCGGCCGAGTCCGGCGGTGAGCTTGCGGGAGAAGCGTGCGGCGACGTCCGCGGCGTCGTAGGCGTCGCCGGGGCGGCGTACGGGTGCGGTGTCGAGGAGCCGCCACCGCCCGGCCTCCTGGTAGGGGACCATCATCAGGGCCTGGCCGCCGGTGTGCGCCCAGTAGATGGTGTCGGGCGGGAGGTCGGTCTCGACGGCCGCGTCGGCGAGTTCCCAGGTGTCGCGGGATTCGCCGATCAGGGGGAGGCCGAGCTGTTTGCGGACGGTGCTGTGGCCGCCGTCGCAGCCGACCAGCCAGGGGACCTCGTACTCCTCGCGGGTGCCGTCGGCGTGTTCGAGGGTGGCGCGGACGGCGGTGTCGTCCTGGTCGAGGGCGGTGAGGCGGACGCCCCATTCGATGGTGACGCCGAGCCGGGCGACGGCCTCGCGCAGCAGTTCCTCGGTGCGGGTCTGCTCGATGACGAGGCTGTACGGGTGCCGGGTCGGCATCGTCTCGTAGTCGGCTTCGAGGCGGACGAGGCGCCGGCCGGAGGCGTACATGGTGAAGGCCTGGTTGCGGCGGCCGGCGGCGAGGAAGGCGTCGACCAGGCCCATCTGGTCGAACGTCTCCAGGGTGCGGGGGTGGACGGCGACGGCGCGGCTGGTGGCGGCGGGCCCGGGCGCGCCGACCTCGACGCCGACGCCTGCATCCAGTTCACCACCGGCACCACCGGCCGCCCCAAGGGCGTCCGCCTCAGCCACCGCAACCTCGTCGCCAACGCCGCACAGATCGCCGCCGCG
>NZ_RPSE01000732.1:0-1293 GCF_003949955.1 Streptomyces sp. WAC05292 | reverse complement strand
CAGGTCAGCCGACCGTCCACTTCTGGTTGGCGGCGCCGGTGCAGGTCCAGGTCTGCAACCGGGTGCCGTCGGCGGAGGAGTTGCCCTTCGCGTCCAGGCACTTGCCCGCACCGGTGTTGGTGAGGTCGCCGGCGGCGGTGTGCGTCCACTTCTGGGCGTTGGTGCCGTTGCAGGTGTAGAGCTGGACGACGGCCCCGTCGGCGGTGGAGCCGCCGGCGACGTCCAGGCACTTGCCGAGGGCGCGGACGGTGCCGTCGCCCCCGACGGTCCACTGCTGGGCCGCGCTGCCGGTGCAGTCGTGCAGCTGGATGGGGGTGCGGTCGGCGTCGGAGCCGCCGGCGACGTCGACGCACATGCCGCCGATGCCGCGGATCGGGCGTGCGGCGGGGGCGCCGGAGGAGGAGGCGCGGACGTAGTCGACGGTCATCGTCTGCGGGAAGGACGTGGAGGCGTCCGGGCTGCCGGGCCAGTCCCCGCCGACCGCCAGGTTGAGGATGAGGAAGAACGGGTGGTCGAAGACCCACTTGTTGCCGCCGGTGCCGGCCGGAGTGAGGGTCTTGTACGTGGTGCCGTCCACCGACCAGGCGAGGGAGTTCGGGCTCCAGTCGACGGCGAACACGTGGAAGTCGTCGGCGAAGGCACGGCCGCCGGGCAGGCTGTACGCGGCGCCGAGGCCGCCCGCTCCGGAGTAGCCGGGGCCGTGCACCGTACCGTGCACGGTGCCGGGTTCGCGGCCGATGTTCTCCATGATGTCGATCTCGCCGCTGCCCGGCCAGCCCACGCTGCCGAGGTCGTTGCCGAGCATCCAGAAGGCGGGCCAGACGCCCTGGCCGCGCGGGATCTTGATGCGGGCCTCGAAGCGGCCGTACGCCTGGGTGAAGGTCTTGGCGGTGTTCAGCCGGGCCGAGGTGTACCGGCACTGCCCGTACCAGCAGCCGAGGCCGGCGTCGGTGTTCTTCCGCGCGGTGATGACGAGGTTGCCCCGGCCGTCGAGCGCGGCGTTCGAGGTGCTGTTGGTGTAGTACTGCAACTCGTGGTTGCCGAAGCCCGAACCGCCGGTCTCCAGCGTCCACTTGGCGGCATCGGGGGCGCGGCCGGCCGGGCCGTCGAACTCGTCGGACCAGGTCTGCGCGACGACTGCGGCACCGGCGTGCGGAGCGACCGAGCGGGTGAGGGAGATGAGCACCGCCGCGACCAGGGCGGTGGTCACGAGGAGCACCACTGCGCCGAGAGAGCGGCGGCGTGCGCGATGGGCAGCAGCCATGGGCGTGGTTCCTTGTCTGGGTGGGGGAG
>NZ_RPSE01000731.1:0-1294 GCF_003949955.1 Streptomyces sp. WAC05292 | reverse complement strand
CCGCCGTCCGCCGGCCCTGCGGAGGGTGCCGCGCCCGACCGGCTCCGGCCGCGGGACCCGCGGGAGAACGGCAGCACCGGATACGGCCTGGGTGACGTCATCGTGCCTCCCGTGCCGACCCCTCCGCCGGCCTCGCCGCCGCCCCGGCTCGTGCCGCCTGAGGCCGGCCCTCGGGCGGAGGACCGTCCGTCCGGTGCTGCCGGGCCCCCTGCCGCCGCGCCCGGTGCCCCGATCGGCCCGGGCGCTCCCGGCTCGGGCGCGGCCAACCCCGATCGGCCCACCGTGCGGCACCTCGGCGACCGTGCGCCGACGTACGCCCCGGAGCCCGGGGCGCTGCCGCTCGCCGACCCCGGGGCACTCGAGGACCTCGTCCCCGACACCGTCCTGGACGGCGCCCGGCACGGTGTGTGCACGCTGCGGGCCGCCTCCGTGCGGGGGGACTCCGCCCGTTACCGCGGCGAGGCCCGCCGGGACTTCCTCCTCACCGCCCGCTTCGGCACCGGCGACGACGCGCTCGTGCTCGTCGCCCTCGCCGGCGGCGACCGCGCCGCCGCCGGCGCGGCCGAGGCGGCCGCGGAGCTGTGCCACTGGATCGGCGCGGCCGTCGGCCGCAGCCGGCACCGGCTCGCCGACGACATCCGCTCCGGCCGGCGGGACGCCCTCCGCTCCGGCCTCCAGCGGCTCACCGACCGCGGGTACGGCCGGCTGCGGGCCCGCGCCGCCGAACTCGGGCATCCCGAGGAGGCCTACACCGCCGGGCTGCGCGCCCTGCTGCTGCCGATCGACCCCGAGTGCCGGACCCGCGTCTGCTTCGGCGCGGGCCCCGGCGGCGTCTTCCGGCTGCGGGGCGGGACGTGGGAAGACCTCGACCATGCGGATGCGGCCGGTGCCGACCCCGAGCCCGGCCCGGATGCCGGGCCGGCCTTCCGGTTCCGGGCCGCCGTCGCGCGGCCCGGGGACACCCTGCTGCTCTGCTCCGGCGGCTTCGCCGACCCGCTGCGGGAGGAGGAACTCCTGCCGGCCGAACTCGCCGCCCGCTGGTCCGACCCCGAGCCGCCGGGCCTGGCGGCCTTCCTCGCCGACACGCAGCTACGGGTCAAGGGATACGCCGACGACCGGACCGCTGCAGCCGTCTGGGAGGGGTGAGGGGAGCCCGCCGCGCGGTGCCGGCCGCCGCGGGCCCGGCGTGCGGTGCGCGGTTCGCCGGTCGTTTCCGTCCAGTGGCGGTGGTGGGCCGGTGGGGCCGCCTGCTCCCGGGGTGGGAGATTTCCTCACCCTCGTGCAGTAGGGGGCG
>NZ_RPSE01000730.1:0-1302 GCF_003949955.1 Streptomyces sp. WAC05292 | reverse complement strand
AGAACAGGAGCGACGCGACGCCTTTCCCGGCTGGCTGCACACCTACAATCACCACCGCGGACACACCGCGCTCGCAGGCAAACCACCCGCCAGCCGCGTCCCCAACCTCACAGGGCAATACACCTAGTCGTCGCCGGGCAGGAAGTCCGCCGGCCCCGAGGGGTCGTCCAGGGACTTCATCAGGCGGTCGCGCTGCACCTCGTCCAGGGGGACGGGCGCGACGTCCTCGGCGTCGGTGAGGCGGCGGAAGCCGCCGCGCCGCTGGAGGCGGCCGGTGAGCCGGATCGGGACGCCGTCGAGGTGGGCTCGGCCGGCGACCCGGTAGGCGTCCTCGTCGAGGGCGGCGCGGGCGTACGCGATCTCCGCGCCGGACAGCACCCGCAGCCGTACGGTGCCCCCGCCGCCGGGGGCGGACCGGCGCATCCGGACGACCGTGCCGGAGAGCCGCACGGGCACGGCCGGCTCGGCGCGGGTGTAGCGGGCCGCGGCCTCGCGGAGGGCGGGCAGGTCCCCGGGGGAGAAGTCGACGGGCTCCGGGCGGGCCGCGCACCCGGGGGGCGGCCCGGCGGTCGGCGCCCAGGCAAGTTCGATCCGGGCGCCCTCGGAGCCGCGGACGAGGGCGATGAGCGCGTCGGCGAGCTCCCGGCTGACGCCGGCGGGGACCGCGGCGTCGAAGGCCTCCATGCGGCCCGTGGCGCGCCGGTAGTCGACGGCCTCCCGGGCGGCGTGCAGGGCGTGGTGCAGCCGCGCCACCGTGCCGCGGCCGCCGGCGACGGGCACGTACGCGGTCAGTGTGCGCCCGCCGGAATCGGGGCCGACGAGGATTCCGTCGAGGGCGCGTTCGGCACGGGCGCGGTGCCGGGCCCCGTGGTAGCCGACGCGGGCCCGGTCGGCGAGGGCCCCGGCGAGGAGGAGCCGGCGGGCGGCCGAGCGGAGCTGGTCCTGCACGCTCCAGGCGGCCTCGCCCGGGAGCCCGTACGCCCCTGCGGGCGCCTGGGGGACGCGGCGCTCCCAGCGGATCTCGTCGCTGGGGACGCCGAGGCCGTACAGCACTTCGCGGGCGGCGGGCAGGGCGCTGCGGGCGAGCGCGGCGAGGGCCTCTTCGAGGAGGTCGGTGCAGTCGGGGAAGGCGCGGCTCTCCGGGACGAGGATGCTGGCCGGGGCGGTGCCCGGGCCGGCGGCGGGCGGGGTCCAGCGGCCGAAGCGCCCGGCGGCGCCGCCGCGGCGCTGCCAGCCGTGCCTGCGCAGCAGCGCGCCGAGGACGGCGGGGTCGACGCGGGCGGGGTCGGGCGCCGCCGGGTC
>NZ_RPSE01000072.1:0-21913 GCF_003949955.1 Streptomyces sp. WAC05292 | reverse complement strand
GTTCAGCGCGGCCCTGCTCGCCCGCCGCCTGCCCTGGTCGGACGCGCCCGCCCGCGCCCTCGGCCTGGACTCCCTCACCTGCGAGGGCGCCGCCCGCGGGGTCCTCGCCCACCTGCGCCGCAGCCGTGGCGGGCGCCCCGTCCGGCTGCGGACCCCGTTCGGCTCCTTCCTCGTCCCGCTCGGGCCGGCCGACACCGCCGGGATCCTCGCCGCCGGCGCCGCCGCCGACGCGCTCGCCCCCGCCGTCCGGCTCGACGAAGCCGGGCGCCGGTACGGCCTGCACCCCCACCACCCGCTGCCGCTCCCCGCCGCGCCGGCGGACGCCGCGCTCGCAGGCCCGCTCGCCGGGGAACTCCGCCGGCTGGCCTCCGACCGCCGCGACGACCAGGCCCTGACCTGGGAGGCGTGGCGGCCGGGACTGCTGCGCGCCGCGCGCGGGGTGGTGGTGGGCGCGGCCGCCGCCGAGGACACGCTGCTCGGCGAGATGCTGCGCAGGGCGGCCGAGGCCGCGGGCAGCCACGCCTACGAGTCCCGGGCGGCCGCCGTGCACCGGCGCCTCGCCCCCTACCTGGCCGACCCGGACCCCGACTCCCTGGCCGCCGTCCTGGCCTGCTCCGCGACAGGCCCCGCCGTGCCCGCCGCCCGCGCCGGGCACGGCCTCCCGGCCGGCGCGGGACGACCCGAGGAAGCCCTGGCGCACATCCTCGCCGTGGTTTCCGAAGCGGCCGTCACCACGGCCCTCCAGGCACTGGCCCTCACCGCCGCGGGCGTGCCGGCGGCGGCAGGCGGACCGGCCGCCGCCGTGGCCCTCGCCCTCGACCGCTTCCCGCCCGTGGGCGCCGCCGTGCACCCGGTCAGGTCCCCGTTCGCCTGGGAGGGGCTCGCCGTCGCCGCGGGCACCGAGGTCCTCGCCGCCCCCGGCTGGCTCCGCAGCGCCACCGACCCCGGCGGCGGCACCGGGCCGGCCCCCCTGCCGGGCGGCGGACCGTCCCCGCTGTGCGGATCGCCCACCGGCTGCGCGGCCGCCGCGGTCGCCGTCCGGGTCGCCGAGGCGGTCGTCCGGTTCTTCACCGAGGACGCCGAGGGCGCCCGGCCCGCCCTGCTCGCGCCCGCGCTGGCCCCCGACCGGATGCCGCTCACCCTGGCCCCGCACACGCTGCTGCTCGCGTTTCCCACCCCCGGCGCACCCGCCGCCGCGCCGCCCGCGCGCGCCGACACCCCGGCCTCGCACGCGGCGCCGGCCCGCGCCGCCGCCGACCGCCTCGACCGGCACGCCCGCAGCCTCGCCGCCTGCGCGGCCGACGCCGGCTGGAACGGCAACGAGACCGGCGAGCGCTTCCGGATGCGGCTGCTCGAGCACGCCGACCGGTGCATCCGCGCCGCCTCCGACGTGCGCGAGGCCGCCCGCCGCCTCGCCGACTGACCGCGGCCGGGCCGGGCCGAGCCGGCCCGGCCGAGTCCAGCCGGCCGTACGGCGGCCGGGCCGACCCGCCCGGCCGCCGCCGCGGCTACCGTACGAGCGCGTCCCGCCGCCCCCGCTCCCGTACGACCATGTCCTGCACGACGACCTGGACCTCCTCGGCCAGCCGCCGTGCGGCCGCCGAGCGGGCCCCGGCCCCCCTCGGCCGCGCGGGCGGGGCGATCGGCTCGCCGATGGTGATCAGCCACTTCGCCGGCAGCGGGAAGAACGACGTCAGCGGGAAGGACGGAAGGCCGAGGAACCTCGCCAGCGCGGGCAGCTCACCCATCCGCGGGGAGGACTCCTCGGCGCCGATGACGGCGACCGGGACGATCGGCGCCCCCGTGTGCAGGGCGGCCACGGCGAAGCCGGGGTTGAACGGCTGGAGCCGGTAGCGCTCGCGGAAAGGCTTCTCCAGCCCGGAGACCCCCTCGGGGAACACAGCGATCAGCTCCCCGTCCGCCAGGCGCTGCATGCCCGCCCGCAGGTCGATCGGCACGGCGCCCTTGCGCGCCGCGTACGGCCCCAGCACCGGCAGGTGGAAGACGAACGGCGCGGCCAGCACCTGCAGGGGCCGCCGCAGCGAACGCAGCAGCGCCTTCTGCATGACGAAGGCGTCCAGCCCCCAGGCGCCGGAATGGTTGGCGACCAGCACGGCGGGCCCCTCGGCCGGCACGTGCTCCAGCCCGAACACCTCCAGCCGGAACCAGTCGTCGATGAACCATTCGAGCAGCCGCTCCCAGGCGTTCTCGCCGGCATCGCCGAGCACCTGCCGGAGGAAGCGGAGCTCGCTCTTCGCGATGTCGACGACGTCGATGATGCTCTCGGACACGGGAACCCTCTTTCTCGAACACTGCCCCCACCACCAACGGCGGCGGAACCGGTGTGATCACGAGGAGGCCGCGAATCCGGAAATCGGCTCTTGGTTCGACCCGTCCCCTGCGAACGAGGCGCGGTAGGCGCGCGGACTGGTCCCCAGTCGTGACGCGAAGTGCTGCCGCATGGTCACCTCGCTGCCGAACCCGGCCCGCCGGGCGACCTCGGGCACCGGCAGGTCGGTGCGTTCCAGCAGCTTCTGCGCGGCGGCGATGCGGTGCTCCAGGAGCCACCGCAGCGGCGTGGTCCCGGTCGCGGCGGCGAAGTTCCTGGCGAACGAGCGCGGCGACATGCCCGCGCGGGCGGCCAGCGCGGCGACGCCGAGGGGTTCGTCGAGGTGCGCCAGGGCGTACGCCCGCACGCCGGCCAGCGCGTCCGCGCCGCGGTCGGAGCGGGGCGTCGGACGCTCGATGAACTGGGCCTGGCCGCCCGCCCGGAACGGCGCCGTGACCATCGACCGGGCGATGGCCGCGGCGGCCTCCGCCCCGTGGGCGGTGCGCACCAGGTGCAGGCACAGGTCGATGCCGGCGGCGGTCCCGGCGGAGGTCCACACGTTGCCGTCCTCGACGAACAGGGCGTCGGGCTCGACCCGCACGCGCGGGTGCCGGGCGCGCAGCAGGTCGGCCAGCGCCCAATGGGTCAGTGCGCGGCGGCCGTCGAGCAGCCCCGCCTGGGCCAGGGTGAAGGCGCCGCCGCACAGGGCGGCGATGGTGGTGCCGCGCGCGTGGGCGCGGCGCAGCGCCGCGAGGACGGGCTCGGGCGCCGGCGCGCTGTGCTCGTCCAGGCCCGGGACGAGGACGAGCCGGGCGCGGGGCAGCCAGGCGAGGGTGCGGTCCGGCGTGAGGGCGAGCC
This sequence comes from Streptomyces sp. WAC05292, assembly GCF_003949955.1. NCBI lineage: Bacteria > Bacillati > Actinomycetota > Actinomycetes > Kitasatosporales > Streptomycetaceae > Streptomyces > Streptomyces sp. WAC05292. The sequence goes on along the minus strand of NZ_RPSE01000072.1, from coordinate 18,726 downwards.
CGCCGCGCATCGGCACCGGCTCGGGCCCGGCGGCCACCCGGCGCAGTTCGAAGGCGGGCACGCCGCGGTCGGTGCGGTCCACGCCCCACACCTCCGTGACGACCGAGACGTCGAAGGCCCGGATGCCGGGGAAGGCGAGCAGGGCGATGCGGTGCACGGGCGCCGGTCGGTTCATGGCGGCAGTAAACCATCGATCGCCGTCTTCCTGCCTTCTGGAAGCGGGGCCGGGGGAGCGGGAGGATGGCGGCATGGAGATCACGGAGAACACGGCACTGATCGTGGTGGACGTCCAGAAGGGCTTCGACGACGCGGCCTACTGGGGCCCCCGCGACAACCCGGCGGCCGACGGCAACATCGCGGCGCTGATCACGGCCTGGAAGGACACGGGACGGCCCGTCGTCTTCGTCCGGCACGACTCGGTCAGCCCCGACTCGCCCCTGCGGGCCGGGTCCGCGGGGAACGCCTTCAAGGACTACGTGGAGGCCGCGCGCGGCAGCGGCGCCGGCCCCGAACTGCTCGTCACGAAGTCGGTGAACTCGGCGTTCTACGGCAGCCCCGACCTCCACGCCTGGCTGCGGGCGGCCGGCATCACCCGGATCGTGCTGGCCGGCATCCAGACCAACATGTGCGTGGAGACCACCGCCCGCATGGCCGGCAACCTCGGCTACGACGTCCTGTTCGCCCTCGACGCCACCCACACGTTCGACCTGGCCGGCCCGGACGGCCGGCACCTGACGGCCGGCGAACTGGCCCGCGCGACGGCCGCCTCCCTCCACGGCGGGGGCTTCGCCCGCGTGGTCGCCACGGCGGCCCTGACGGCCGCAGCCCGCACCTGACCTGCCGCGGGGCCGGAGCGCACGGCTGCGAGCCGGGGCGTGGCGGGATCCTGCGCGGTGGGTGGCCGGAATTCGCCGCCGTTATGCTGCGAGGTGCTTGGATCTTGTACAACTGCCGTGGTGCGGTTGTCGGACCGGTGCCGGTGACACGAGAACGCGCGGCCGCTCCGCGCACCGCGTGTCCTCATCCCATTCAGCCGCGGCTACGGAGGCCCTGTGAGTACCTTGCGTCCAGAACACCCGGGACACGGTCACGGGGCGGTGCCGCCGCCGGGCTGCCCTGCGCACGGTCAGGGCGGCTCCGGCATAGCCAGGCTCTACGGCCCCGAGGCGCTGGCGGACCCGTCCGCCTTCTACGAGCAGCTGCGCGCCCGGCACGGCGCCGTCGCGCCCGTGCTCCTGCACGGCGACCTCCCGGCCTGGCTGGTGCTGGGGCATCGCGAGAACCTCGAAGTGATGCGCAAGCCGACCCTGTTCTCCCGCGACTCACGCCGCTGGACCGCCTTCCAGGAGGGGCGGGTCTCTCCCGACTCGCCCCTGGGCCCGACGGTCGGCTGGCAGCCCATCTGCGTGTTCGCGGACGGTGCGGAGCACGAGCGGCTGCGCGGAGCCGTCACCGACAGCCTGGCCCAGGTCGACCGGCGCGGAATCCGCCGGTACGTCGTACGGCACACCAAGCAGCTGGTGGACGCCTTCGCCCTGTCCGGCCAGGCCGACCTGGTCGCGCAGTACGCGGAGAAGCTGCCGATGCTCGTCATGTGCCAGCTCCTCGGCATGCCCGACCGGTACGGACCCCACCTGGTGAGCGCCTGCCTGGACCTGATGAAGGGCAGTCAGACCGCCCTCGCGAGCAACGACTTCCTGGTCGACACGCTGCGCGAGCTCGTGCAGCAGAAGAAGGGCGCCCCCGGCCGCGACTTCGCCAGCTGGCTGATCGGCCACGCCTCCAACCTCACCGACGACGAGGTCCTGGAACACCTGCGGCTCGTCCTCGTCGCGGCCAACGAGACCACGGTCAACCTGATCGCGAACACCCTCCGCATGGTGCTCACGGACCCGCGGTTCCGGGCCAGCCTCGCGGGCGGCCACATGACGCTCCCGGACGCCCTGGAGCAGGTCCTCTGGGACGCGCCGCCCCTGTCGGTCGTCCCCGGGCGCTGGGCGACGGGCGACACCGTCCTCGGAGACCAGCCGATCCGGCAGGGGGACATGCTGCTCCTCGGGCTCGCCGCCGGCAACGTCGACCCGGACATCCGCTCCGACCTCTCCGTCCCCGTGCACGGGAACCGGTCCCATCTGGCGTTCAGCAGCGGCCCGCACGAGTGCCCCGGCCGGGACATCGGCAGAGCCATCGCGGAGGCGGGCATCGACACGCTCCTCTCGGAGCTGCCCGGCCTCGAACTGCGTGCCGAGGCCGACGAACTCAGCCTGACCACGTCCTGGGTGTCCACACGCGTCAACTCGCTGCCGGTGCGCTTCCCGCCCCGCCGGGCCACCCCCGCCCACCCCGCGCGGCAGGACGCCGCGGCGCACCCGCCCGCCTCGGCCTTCGCCGCCGGCGCCCGGCAGCACGGGCAGCACCACACCGGGACGGCCCGTCGGCCCTGGTGGAAGTCCCTGCTGAAACTGCGGTGACTCCTGCGGCAGTTGCCCGGCGCCGGCCTCCCGGCGCCGACCCGGGAACAGGCGCCGGTGTGCTGCCGCTCACCCCAAGCCCGGCGGTTCGGCCGCCCCACCTGCACGTGCCATGTGCGAACACTATTGGACGCGCCAGTTCCGATGGGTACGATGCGCCGGGATGATGATCACTCGTGCATGGCGCCAGGCTTAGCTGGGAGCCTCACCGACGCCAGCTGCGCGCAGGCCGGTAGTTGCGTCGCACGACGGCTGAAAGGCGATTACGAGTGAAGAATGAGCCGGGACTCATAGTCCCGCCCATCTACACGCCCATCCCGCCGGCCATCCACCCGCGGCACGAGGCTGTCGAAGCGCACACCGCGGCGTGGGCGGAAGCCTTCCGGGTGGGATCCGACGAGTTGCGCACGCGCCTCCTGCGCCACAGCATCGGCACCTTCGCCGCCCGCGTCATGCCCGCAGGGCAGGAGCCGGTGGTGGCCCTCCTCTCCGACTTCGTCCTGTGGCTCTTCGCCGTGGACGACGGCTTCTGCGAGGAGGGCGCGCTCGGGCGAAGACCGGGAGACCTGGCGGGCGTGCTGCACCGCCTGCTGCGCGTGGCGCAGAACCCGGAAGCGCCCATGCTCCCGGGCGACTCCCTCGCCGAGGGGCTGCGCGACCTCACCCGCCGGGTCTCCCGCCACGGCACGGCCGTCCAGGCCGCGGCCTGGTGCAACGCCCTGCGCGAGTACTTCTTCTCCGTCGTGTGGGAGGCGTCCCACCGCCGCGAGGGCACCGTGCCGTGCCTGGCCGACTACACGCTGATGCGCCTCTACGACGGCGCCACGACCGTGGTGTACCCGCTCCTGGAGATGGGGCACGGGTACGAGCTGCCGATGCACGAGCGCGACCAGCCGTACGTCCGGGCCGCCACCGAGATGGCCTCCTTCGTCATCACCTGGGACAACGACCTCTTCTCCCACCACAAGGAGAGCCGGGGCGACGGCTACTGGCTCAACGTCATCCGAGTGCTGCAGGAGGAGCGCGGCCTGACGCCCGAACAGGCGCTGGCCACGGCCATCGAGCAGCGCGACCGCGTGATGTGCCTGTTCATGCGCCTGCAGGAGCACCTCGCCGACGAGGCGAGCCCGCAACTGCGCACGTACCTCCAGGGACTCGGCAGCTTCATCCGCGGCTCCCAGGACTGGGGCGTGTCGTCGCACCGCTACACCACCCCGGACGACCCGGCCGGCCTTCCCACCAGCTTCCGGCAGACACCCGTCGTCGACGACGGCGAGCCGCTGGAGATCCCCGCCGTCTCCTGGTGGTGGGACCTGCTCCCGGAATCGCGGCGGCGCGTGCCGAGCGCCCGCACGCCGGTGCCCGCCCTGCTCGCGCCCACCCCCTGATGAAAGGATTCACCGTGCCCCAAGGGCTGGAATCGATCCCGCCCGCGCCCGGGCGGGTGCCCCTGCTCGGCCACGCCCTGAAGCTGGGACGCGACCCCCTCGCGTTCCTGCGGTCGCTCCGGGAGGTCGGCGACCTCGTCCGCGTGGACCTGGGCAGCATGCCCATGTACGTCGTCACCAGCGCCGCCCTCGTCCGTGACGTCACCGTCGGCCAGGCGCGTGCCTTCGAGAAGGGCCGCCTGTACGACCGGGTGCGTCCGCTGGTCGGGAACGGCCTGGCCACGGCCGGAGGCGACGTCCACCGCCGGCACCGCAGGCTCATCCAGCCGATGTTCCACCAGACGTGCATCGCCGGCTACGCCGAGACGATGAGCAGCCGGGCCCGCGCCCTCGCCGACTCCTGGACGCCCGGGCAGACGATCGCGGTCGAGCAGGTCATGGGCGAGCTGGCCGTGGAGATCCTGGCCGCGACGATGTTCTCCACGGACATCGGGCGGCCGGCGGTCGAGGCGGTGCGCCGGGACCTGCCCGTGATCCTGAAGAACATGCTGCTCCGGGCGGCCTCGCCCAAGGCGCTGGACCACCTCCCGATCCCGCCGAACCGCGCCTTCGACGCGGCGGCCCGCAGCATGCGCCAGGTGATCGACGACGTCATCGCCGGCACCCGCCGGTCGGGCGAGCGGCACCAGGGCGGAGGCGACCTGCTGTCGGTCCTGCTCGACGCGAGGGACGCCGACACGGGCGAGGCGCTCACCGACGAGGAGGTCCGCGACGAGCTCGTCACGATCCTCTTCGCGGGCACCGAGACGACGGCCTCCACCCTGTCCTGGGCTTTCCACGAGATCGCCCGCCACCCGGAGGTCGAGAAGCAGCTGGTGGCGGAGGTCGAGGAGGTACTGGAAGGCCGGCCGGCGACCATCGCGGACGTGCCGCGGCTGCAGGGGATCCGGCGCGTGCTGGACGAGGTGATCCGCCTCCACGGCGTGACGCTGCTGATGCGCCGCACCACCGAGGAAGTGGAACTGGGCGGGTTCCGCCTCCCCGCGGGCACGGAGGTCGCCTTCAGCCTCTACGCCCTCCACCGGGACCCGGCCCTGTACGCGGACCCGGACAGCTTCGACCCGGACCGGTGGCTGCCCGAGCGCCGGGGGGACATACCCCGCGAGGCGTTCGTGCCGTTCGGGTCGGGCAACCGCCGCTGCATCGGGGACGCGTTCGCCTGGACGGAGGCCACCATCGTCCTGGCGACGGTCCTGTCCCGGTGGCAGCTCCGCCCGTCCCCCGGGCACAGCCCGCGGGAAGCGGCGTCCGCGATGGCCCACCCGGATCACGTGCCGATGGAGGTCCACCCCCGCGGCACCGCCCGCTGACACCCGGGTCCGTACGCCGGCTCCGCACACGGGGAAGTCGCGGAGCCGGCGGGCGCGCGGGCGCGGTGTCGGTCGGCTCGGCTATGGTGCCCGTCGTCGCACATCCGTCCGAAAGGCCGAGGCAATTGACCGGCAAGTCTGCTTTCCCCCTGCCCTTTGAGTCCGTGCGCTCCGCACTGTTCGCGACTCCCCGCACCCTGCGGGAGGTCGAGATGATGCAGTGCAGCGCCCACATCCGCGCCAAGCAGGGGTGGTTCGACAAGAAGGACGACCCGGAGGTCGTGGCCCGGTGGACGCGGGAAGCCGTCGCCCAGGGTCTCACCGAGGCACAGGTGGCGTACGTCCTCGCCGAACTCGCCCACTACGCCCGGCTCCGGGACGCCGGCACCGGCATCGAGGTGTCCGCCGTCGACGGGGTGTGGCAGTCCGACACCCTGGTCGACGACGGGCTCCGCTCCCGGCTGCGCGAGGCGGTGCGGGTGCTGGAGGAGGTCCCCGAGGAGGAGAAGGACTGGCACCCCGGATCCGGCGGCCAGGTGCTCGACCTGGTGCACCCCTCGCTGTTCTGCCTGGTGCGGGAGGTGAGCGGCGGGCCCGAGCGGGCCTGGCGGAACCCGACGAGCCCTTACGCGAAGCACGAGTTCTCCGAGAGGTTCCAGTGGCTTCCGAGCGACGTCGACGTCAGCGCCGACGGCCGGGCCGCCTTCCGCTCGTACGTCAACAACGTGCACCCCGAGGAGCACCGGGAACTCGCCGCCGTCCTGCCCGACCTGTTCGCCCGTATGCTCCCGCTGCTGGAGAACGTCCTCACCGACCTGCGGCACCCGCGGCCCCTGCGGATCGAGGCGGACCCCTACGGCTGGTACGACTCCGAACCGGAACGCCCGGACAGGGCCGGCTTCGACGACGACGAGGCCTACCAGGCGGCGCTCCGCGCGTGGGGGACGGCCCAGGACGACTGGTGGGAGAACCGCAGGCCGGTCGTCCCGGACGCCCCGGCGTTCACCCCGCCCGAGCTGCCCGACGCCGCCTCCCGGGTCGACCTGCGCGGCCGCCGGCTCCAGGTCATCGTCAAGCTCGCCACGGTCCACCTCACCCCGGAGCAGCCCGAGTACCCGGGCGGCTCCTGGCACGTCGAGGGGATGCTGAACGAGCGGATCGTCTCGACCGGCATCTACTACTGGGACAGCGAGAACATCACCGGGAGCCGCCTGGGCTTCCGCGCCGCACTCGACGACCCGTACTACGAGCAGAACGACGACAACGGGGTGCGCGAGGTCTACGGCCTGGAGAACGAGGACGCGATGAACCAGGTGCTGGGATCGGTGCCGACCCCGGCCGGCCGCTGCGTGGCCTTCCCGAACGTCCTGCAGCACCGCGTCGACTCGTTCCGACTCGCGGACCCCACCCGCCCCGGGCACCGCAAGATCCTCGCGTTCTTCCTCGTCGACCCGTCGGAGACGATCGTCTCGACCTCCGACGTGCCCCCGCAGCAGCCGTGGGCCGAGACCGCGACCATGACGCTGGAGCAGGCGAAGCAGTACCGCGAGGAACTCATGCGGGAACGCAAGTTCTTCGTCGCCGAACACAACGAGCAGGTCTACGAACGCGAATTCTCCCTCTGCGAGCACTGAACGGCCCGCGGCACCCGTCCGTCCGAGGGCGTACGGGTTTGAACGGGAGCACGTCGCCCGTACGGGTGTGCCGCGCACCAAACGGGTGATCACGGTCATGGCTTCCCCCTTCACCGGACTAGATTCGGCGCACCGAACCGAGTGAAGGGGATGCCTGCTGTGAGCGTGCTGGACATGAAGCTCGACCGGTCCTTCGACGTCTTCGACGCGGACCGCGACGGACGGCTCCGCAAGTCGGATGTGACCGGCCTCTCGGACAGGCTCGCCGAGTCGCTCGGCGTCGCCCCGGACGCCGTCGCCGGACTCCGCGGCTCGCTGGAGGACCTCTGGGACGCCGTCTTCCAGAAGATGGACCGCGACGGCGACGGCGGCGTCGACCGCACGGAGTTCCGGGCGGCGTTCCGGGCGCGGATCGTCACCGACCAGAACCGCATCTGGGACCGCATCAGGAGCATGAGCAACGCCTGGACCGAGCTCGGCGACCGCGACGGCGACGGCATGCTCAGCCGCCAGGAGTACACCGACCTCCTCCACGGCATGTTCCGCCTGCCGCGCGAGACCTTCGAGGAGGCGTTCAACGGGCTCGACTCCGACGGAGACGGGCAGTTGAGCCGGGACGAGATCAGCCGCGCGATGAAGGAGTACTACACCAGCGAGGACCACACCGCCCGCGGCAACCACTTCTTCGGCCGCCTCTGCCGCGCGCTCCGGCCGGATCGAAGCCGCTTCGTATCGCCCGCCCGCTCGTTGACCCCAAGCGGAAGCCGATCATCCCATCCCGCTCCCCTTGGAGGATCCCTTGATGGCCGATGCCGCACTGCCGGTGATTGTCCTCTCCGACCCCGACCCGCTCCGCCGCCACGAAACGGCCGAGCTGGTGCAGAGCTGGTACCGGACCTCCTTCCGGGTGCTCCAGGTCGGCGGGCCGGCAGAGATGGCCCGGGCGCTCAACTCGCTGGCCGACCGCCGGGTACCCGTCGCGGCCGTCCTCGCCGACGAAGCCCCGGCCCCCGGAGCCGCGCAGCATCCCGGAGTCCGCTGGATCCCGCTGGCCCGCCACCGCGACGACGCCCCCGCCGCCGCGGAAAGCAGGGAGGCCGCGGCAGCGGGGAGCCGCGCCGAGGACCTGCGCGGCGCGCTCGACGACTCCCTGTGCACCTGGAACGCCGACTCCCGCGGCGAACTGCCCACCGCCGAGGTGCGCGGCAGCCGCTTCTCGCCCGCGGCCTACGCGGTCCGCGACTTCCTCGGCCGCAGCGGCGTCATCTTCCGCTGGCTGCCCGAGCAGGAAGCGCGGGACGCCCCGGTGACCGTCCGCCTCGGCGACGGCACCGAGATGGCGGACCCGTCGATCAGCGAACTCGCCGAGCGCCTCGGCCTGATCCGCCCCGCCGGGCAGGACCACTACGACGTCGCCGTGATCGGCGGCGGCCCCGGCGGCCTGTCCGCGGCGGTGTACGCAGCCGCCGAGGGCATGAGCGTCGTCGTCATCGAGGACGACGCGCCCGGCGGGCAGGCCGGGACGACCTCGCGGATCGAGAACTACCTCGGTTTCCCGACGGGCCTCACCGGCGGCGACCTCGCCCAGCGCGCCCTGCAGCAGGCACGCCGGGCCCGCGTCGAATGGCAGCCCACCCGCGTGGCCAGCCGGGTCTCGCCCGCGGAGGGCGGCCGCCACCGGATCGACTTCGTCAAGGCGGGCACCGACGAGACGGCCTCCGTGACCGCCGCCGCGGTGGTCGTCGCCACCGGCGTGGACTGGAACCGCCTGACGGCCCCCGGCGTCGACCGCCTGCTCAACTCCGGCGTCTACTACGGCTCGTGCCTGTCCGACGCGCCCTCGGCCGCCGGCGAGGACGTCTACATGGTCGGCGCCGGCAACTCCGCCGGGCAGGCCGCCCTCTACTTCGCCCGCTACGCCCGCACCGTCACCCTCCTCGTACGGGGCACCGACCTCGGCGCCTCCATGTCCGACTACCTGGTCCGGCGCATCGGGCGCACACCCGGCCTGCGTGTCCTCCTCGGCACCGAGGTCGCCGAATGCCTCGGCGGGTCCACCCTCACCGGCCTCCGGCTCCGCGACCGCGACGGCGGGGAGCAGACGGTCCCCGCGCACTGCCTGTACGTCCTGATCGGCGGCCACCCCTCGACCGACTGGCTCGGCGGAACCCTCGCCCTCGACGACCGCGGCTACATCCTCACCGGGAGCGACGTCGCCGGGGCGGACGCCCTGCCGATGGAGACGAGCGTCCCCGGCGTCTTCGCCGTCGGCGATGTGCGCTCCGGATCGGTCAAGCGTGTCGGCGCCGCCGTGGGGGAGGGCGCCGCGGTCGCCCAGTGCCTGGTCGAGTACCGGCGCCGCCACCCCGCGCTCTTCCCGGACGCCCGCGCGGTCTGCGGCTTCTGACGGGGACACGGCCCCGCGCGCGGACCCGTCCGGGCGGCGCCCGGCCGCGGAGTCGGCGCACCCGCGGTGCGTCGGCAGGTGGGTGGTGCTCCGCCCTGCCCAGCACGGCTCCGCCACCTTGCCTCTCCCGGACGCCCGCGCGGTGTGCGGCTTCTGGCGGGGGCCACGGCTCAGCGTGAATCCGTCCGGGGCGGCGCCCGGCCGCGGTTCCGGCGCACCGGCGGTGCGGCAGGCGGGCGGGTGGTGCTCTTCCCCGTCGAGCACGGCGCCGCCACCGCGGCTCTCTCCTGGACGCCCGCGCGGTGTGCGGCTTCTGGCGGGGGGCACGGTCCCGCGCGTGAACCCGTCCGGGGCGGCGCCCGGCCGCGGTTCCGGCGCACCGGCGGTGCGGCAGGCGGGCGGGCGGTGCTCTTCCCCGTCGAGCACGGCGCCGCCACCGCGGCTCTCTCCTGGACGCCCGCGCGGTCTGCGGCTTCTGGCGGGGGCCACGGCTCTGCGTGAACCCGTCCGGGGCGGCGCCCGGCCGCGGTTCCGGCGCACCGGCGGTGCGGCGGGCGGGCGGGCGGTGCTCTTCCCCGTCGAGCACGGCGCCGCCACCGCGGCTCCCTCCCCGACGCACCGGCCGGCTGCCGGGGCTGACGGGGGCACGGCCCGCGCCCCGCGCCCGGTACCGCGCCCTGCCGCTGCCCGGTCCCCTGCGCAGGCCCGGCCGGCCGTCCGCCGTGCGGGGCACGGCCCCGGACTCCGGGGGCACCCTGTGCACCGCAGGTTTCGGCGGCCGTGTGCCGGACGGCCGGCCCGCGCACCCGCTGTGCCAACGCGCGGGCCGTCCGCGCAGGTCGGCGGCCCGCAGCTGCCGGGTGCAGCGGGGCGGCCCCCGGGGGTCCGGCACAATGGGGCCGGTGCGGTACCTCATCCTCGGCGTCACCGAAGCGCGCAGCGCGGCCGGCTCCCCCCTTCCGATCGGCGGGGCGCGCCTGCGCGCGCTCCTGGCCGCCCTCGCCCTGCGCGCCGGCGGTCCGGCCGCCGCCTCCGTCACCGACCTCGTCGCCGACGTCTGGGGCGACCGGCCTCCCCGGGACGCCCCGGCCGCCCTGCAGGCGCTCGTCGCCCGCCTGCGGCGGGCCCTGGGCGGTCGGGACACCGTCCTGGCGGATCCTGCGGGCGGCTACCGCCTCGCCGTCGCCGACCGCGACGACGTCGACCTGCACCGCTTCACCCGGCTCGCCCGCGAAGGCCGCTCCCGGCTGACGGCGGCTCCCGCCGACCCCGCCGGCGCTGCCGCCCGCCTGCGCTCCGCCCTCGACCTGTGGCGCGGGCCGGCCCTGGCCGACCTCCCCGAACCCGCCCGCAGCCGGCACGCCGCCGCCCTCGAAGCACAGCGCACCGCTGCCCTGCGCGACCGCATCGAGGCCGACCTGCGCTCCGGAGCCGCGGATCCGGCGGGGCTGCCGGCCGAGATCGAGGCGCTGATCCGGGAGAACCCGTACGACGAGACGCTGCGCGCCCAGCAGGTGCGCGCCCTGCGGGCGGCCGGCCGGCCCGCCGACGCCCTCGCCGCGTACGAACGCACCCGCCGCACCCTCGCCGACGCCCTCGGCACCGACCCGGGCCCCGAACTCGCCGCCCTGCACGCCGAACTGCTGAACCCCGCCGCCGCGCCCCCGGCCGGCCGGCAGCCCGCGCGAGAGCGTCCCGGCCCGGCGGGCGGCAACCTGCGGCCCCGCCTGAACTCCTTCGTCGGACGCGAACCGGAACTGGCCGCCCTCCGGGCCGACCTCGCCGGACCGCGCCTCGTCACCCTCACGGGGCCGGGCGGCTCCGGCAAGACCCGGCTCGCCGAGGAGGGCGCCGCCGCCCACCCGGACCCTGTGTGGCTGGTGGAACTCGCCCCCCTCGACGAGCCCGCCGCCGTCCCCGGCGCCGTCCTCAGCGCCCTCGGCCTGCGCGAGGACACCCTCGTGGCCCGTGAGGCACCCGCCGCCGATCCCGCCGCGCGGCTCGTCCGACTGTGCGCCGACCGCCGCCTGCTGATCATCCTCGACAACTGCGAGCACGTCGTCGCGGCCGCCGCCGAACTCGCCGAACTGCTCCTCACCCACTGCCCCGGTGTCCGGATCCTCACGACGAGCCGCGAACCCCTCGGCGTGCCCGGTGAGACGATCCGCCCCGTCGGGCCCCTCCCGCCGGAGCCCGCGCACCGCCTCTTCGCCGAACGCGCCGCCGCGGCCGTCCCCGGCTTCTCCCCGGACGACGACCCGGACGCCGTCGCCGAGATATGCGCCCGCCTCGACGGCCTCCCGCTGGCCATCGAACTGGCGGCCGCCCGGCTGAGGCTGCTCACCCCACGCCAGATCGCCGACCGCCTCGACGACCGCTTCCGGCTCCTCACCGGGGGAGCCCGTACGGTCCTGCCCCGCCAGCAGACCCTGCGCGCCGTCGTCGACTGGTCCTGGGACCTCCTCGACGAGGGGGAGCGGACCGTCCTGCGCCGCCTCTCCGCCTTCGCCGGCGGCTGCGACCTGGCGGCCGCCGAGGCCGTCTGCGGTGACGGCGGCGGCCCGGACGTCGCCGGCCTCCTCGGCTCGCTCATCGACAAGTCCCTCGTCGCGGCCGCCCCCGACCCCGACGGCCGCGGCATGCGCTACCGCATGCTGGAGACGATCCACGAGTACGCCGCCGAACGCGCCGCCGAGGACGCCGCCGACCGCTTCGCAGCCGCCGACCGGCACGCCGCGTACTTCCTCGCCCTCGCCGAGGAGGCGGAGCCGCTGCTGCGCGGCTCCGCCCAACTGCCCTGGATCCGGCGGGTCGAGACCGAGCTGGACAACCTCCGGGCGGCTCTCCGGCACACCACGGGGGCCGGAACGGCCGAGGCCGGCGAGCGGTTCGCCGTCGCGCTCGGCTGGTTCTGGTGGCTGCGCAACTACCGCGCCGAAGGCGCCGACTGGGTGGGCCGGGTCCTGCGGAACCGGGGCGCGGAGCCGCCCGAGGGCACCCCCGCCTACTGGCGCGTCATGCGCGTCCGCATGCTCGATGTCTTCCTGCGCGCCCAAGGCGAGGCGCCCGAGGAGTTCCGCACCCCCGCCAACACCGCGCTCGCCGAGCGCATGCGGACGGTGTTCGCGACGCCCGGGCCCGAGACGGCCCGCTTCCCCGGCATGCTCTGGCCCATGACCCTCCTCCTCGCCGGAGACGTCCTGGACGTCCGCGGGGCCCTCGACGAGGCGGTCGCGAACTGCCGCCGCCACGGCGGGGCCTGGGAGCTGGGCGTCACGCTCCTGCTGCGCACCCACCTCGCCATCGACGTCACCGGCGGCCTGCCCGCCGTCGACGCGGACCTCGCCGAACTCCACGGCCTCGCCGAACGGGTCGGCGACCGGTGGATCCGCGCCCAGGTGGCGGCCGCCGCCGGCGAGGTGGCGCTCTCCCGCGGCCGGTACGGCGCGGCGCGCGGCGAGTTCGACGAATGCCTGCGCCTCGCCCGCGAGGTCGGGGCCCATACGGAGACGCCGTTCATCACCGCCCGCATCGCCGAGGCCGCCCTCTGCGCAGGGGATTTCGCGGGCGCGGAGCGGCTCCTGGCCGAGTCGGCCCGCCAAGTCGACAGGTACGGCGGCGTGTACGACGTCCGCGCCTACGCCGGACTGCTGACGAGCCTCGTCGCCCTCATCCGCGGGGACCTCGCAGCGGCCCGCGCCGCGCACCGGCGGGCCCGCGCGGATGCCGCCCGGTTCGCGGCTCCCGCCCAGCTCGTCGCCGGGCTCGACAACATCGACGCCGTGCTGCGGGGCCGCGAAGCCGGCCCGGAGGCGGGCCTCGCCGCCATCGGGCCGGCGCTCGCCGGCGCCGTCGCCGCGCACTGCGCGGAGCGCGTCCTGGCCTCGCTCGCCGACACCGCGGCCGCGCTGCTGTCGCGGGCAGGACGGACCCCGGAGGCCGTACGGGTCCTCGGCGCGGCCACGGCGTGGCGCGCGGGGCACCCGCGCTCCGTGGTGGAGCAGGCCGCCGTCGCGCCGATCCCCGACGAGGCACGCGCCCTGCTCGGCCCGGCCCGCTACGAGAAGGAGGCGGCGGAGGGCGCCGCGCTCACACCGGCCGAGGTCGCGGCCCTGCTCACCGCCGGCTGAGTCGGAGCCGCCCCGCCGCCGCCCCGTCCCCGGCCCCGCGGTGTCAGGCCGTGCCGTCCTCGCTGCGGGGCCAGATCGCCACGGCGACGAGCACCGCCGCCCACACGGCGAGCGGGGCGACGGGCCAGTAGTACGTCAGCTCCCCCTTCCCGAGGCAGCGGACTCCCCATACCGCCGACAGGACGACCGATCCGCCGAGCCAGTACCGCCATTCCGCGAGCCACTCCGCCAGGTCGCGGCGGTCCCGTTCGGCCCGGCCGGGCGCCGGGGCGGGCAGGTCGGCGGTCAGTGCGGCCAGGTCGCCCGCGGTGCGCGCGGCGAGGGCCCGCCGGACCCGGTCCGCGTGCTCCCGCGCGTCGAGCCGGCCCTCCGCCAGAGCCGAGGCCAGGATGCCGAGCGCACCGTCCCGTTCGGCGTCCGACACCCGCAGCGCGGGCGCGGACGGCTTTCCGAGGCTGTTCTCCATCGCTTCTCCCTTCCCCTATTAGAATACGACTGTATCTCAAAGAAGGTGGGTGGACCCGTGCCGAAGACCGTCGACCGGCCGGAGCAGCGCCGGCAGATCGGCGCCGCGCTGCTCGCGCTCGCCGCCGAGCGCGGCCTGGACCAGATCAGCGTCCGCACCGTGGCGGCGGCGAGCGGCCGCTCCGCGGGCGCCGTGCAGAAGTACTTCCGCTCGAAGGAGGAGATGCTGGTCTTCGCCGCCGAACTCGCCGGCGAGCGCGTCGAGGAGCGGATGTCCCGGGTCGACACCGGCCTGCCGCTGCGGGAGGCGCTGCGCGCCCTCGTCCGCACCGTGCTCCCGCTGGACGAGGAGCGGCGCGCCGAGGCCGCGGCCCAGCTGGCGTTCGCGGTCCACGCCGCGCACCATCCGCGACTGGCGGCGATCCGCCGCCAGGTCGACCGCGACGTCCGAGACGCGCTCACCGCCTGGCTCGAGGGCGCGGGGTGCCCGCACGCCGGGGCCGCCGCCGACGCCGTGATCGCCCTGGGCGACGGGCTCGCACTGCGGATGCTCTACGACCCGGCCGACCACGAGGCACTCCTGAACGCCCTCGACCGCACCCTCGACGCACTCCTGCCGTAGCAGTGCCCAGAAGGCCAAAGGGGCCTCGCGAACGGCCGCGCGTGCGCGGAGGCCGGAACACGACGACCCGTCAAGTGCCCCGCGGGGCCGCCCGGACGGGTGCGCTCCCTCGCGCCGGCGCCTCCGCCCGGCGCTGTCGGACCCCGCTGTTAGGGTCGCCGCATGGCCAACCGCTCATACCTCTACGCCGCCGACACGATGCCCACCGATCAGGAGAACCCCCAGGCGATCCGCTGCGTCTCGGAACACAACTGGTCGATTCCGCTCGCCCACAAGCTCCTGGTGGGGCGCGGGACGACCATCGTCCCGTCCATGATCTGGAATCCCCGCATAGGCATCGCGGCGGACTACGCCGGCGGCGCCGCCCTGCTCGGCGACCTGCTGCGCGCGGTCGGCCGCGGTCTGGAGGACGACTCCGACTTCGCCCGGTGCGTCGAGCGGACCACGGCCCACCTGGAGAAGCAGCGGGCGCGTTATTTCGTCCTGGAGGCGGGCGAGATGGTCTCCCTCTCCGGCGGCGACCCCGAGGCGGGAGTCGGGCGCCTCGTCGCCGACGACATCCCCGCCGCCGTGGCCCAGGCCGAGGCGGCGATCGCCGGCCGCAACGATGCATGGCTGGCCTCGCTCCGCTCAGACTGGGAGGACCACTTCGCCTCCTTCTACGGCGACGCCCTCTACTTCTCCTTCCCCGGCTAGGCACCCTCTTCCGGATCCCGCCGGCCCGCGCAGACGGCCTGCGCGGGCCGGCGGACGCTCACTCCGCGAGGGGAAGGGCGATGTCGCAGGCGGGATCGGCCGCGCCGATCGCGGCCCAGTCCGCGAAGTAGACCTCGCGAGGCGAGCCCGCCGGGGCCCGGCCGTGGGCTGCCGCCCACGCGTACACGGCGTCGTACGCGGACAGGATCTGCGGGTAGGCCGTCTGCGCCTTCGTGATGCGCGCGTACGCCTCCACCCGCGCCGGCTCGACACGGTGGGCCGCCGGCAGCTCGCCCCCACGGGCCGGGTCCACCGGAACGCACAGCTCCACCGGGCCGTCGCCGTCCTCGTCGACCTCCCCGTGGTAGACGACGAACGGGTGGCCGAAGAACCCGCCGTGCGCCTCGGCGACCGGGGCCAGCCGGCCCAGGGCTGCCGGAATCCAGTCGGGGAGCTCCTCCGGCGTGACGTGCCGCTGCTCCACGAGCACCAGTTGCCTCGCCACCTCGCGCGTCCCGATCTCGTACATGTCGTCCGTCGTCCCTTCGTCTCCGAGCAGGTGGATGCGGAGGTGAGCGGCCAGCTCCCGCTGGACCGCGACGCGCCGCTCGACCCCGTCCCAGTACGCGGCGACCAGCCGGGCCGCCTCCGCCGCCGGAGCCGCGAGAACCGCGCCCACCTGCGCCAGCGGCATGTCCAGCCCGCGCAGCCGCACGATCAGCCGGGCCTCGCGCAGCCGGCTCTCCCGGTAGTACCGGTAGCCGGTCACCGGATCGACGTGGTCCGGCGGCAGCAGACCCTGGCGGCCGTACAGCCGCAGGGCCTTCTGCGACAGGCGGGCCCGGCGCGCGAACACGCCGATCCCGAGCAGGGCGTCTTCCTCCATGCCGGCAACACTCCCGTCTCCCCCAGGGGCAAGGTCAACCCGCCCGTCCCCGCACACTGTGCTCCACGCGGCCCACCACGGGAGGTACGGCCGGTCGGGGCCTTCGATACTGGCGGCGCCGGTCCCGACCGGGGGCCGCGAAGCAGGAAGGAGCAGGCCCGTGAACGCACCGGCGAGCGGGGAGTCCGGCTGCCAGCTGATGAGGCGCCTCGCCAAAGAGCTGGAGAAGAGCATCAAGGCCACCGAGAGGCATGCGGACGAGGTGGCAGACGCCATCGCCGCACTGGCGGCCAGGCCCGACCCGGACCAGCAGCAGATCGCAGCACTCGGGCAGACCCGGGAAGTCCTCCTGAAGAAGATCGAGGAGGAACGTACCTCCCTGTCCGACCTGGAGTCCGTCATCAGCGAGAACTGCTAGGCCGCCTCTTTCGCACCAGCACCTGACCGGCCCGACGCGGCCGCGCCACCAGCCTCCCGTGGCATGAGCACCCCGCCGGGGCCCTCCAAGGGGCCCCGGCGTGCGTGCATGGCGACCGTACCGCCGCACTCTCCGCATCAGCGCACCGAAGCGCCCAACTCGCCCTGTCTGAACAGTATTTGTGATGCTCGACCCTTGCCCCGGCGACCTCGTTCGCCAATGATGCTCCCGGCGTGCGGCGCCGGGGCGGTGACCGGCGGCCTGCATGCCACGCCACCACCCCCCACAGGCCGGGAGGCCCGCCGTGCGCGCGAACCGTCACCTCCGCAGATCAGCCGTCACCCTGGGCGCCGCCCTCGCCCTGGTCGTCGGCGTGCCGCAGGCCGCGTTCGCCGCGCCCCCGCCCGCACTCCCCGCCAACGCCGAGCCGATGGAACTGGCCTTCCAGCCCGCCTTCGACTACGACACCGACGGCTGCTACCCGACCCCCGCCATAGGGCCGACCGGCGTCCTCAACGGCGGCCTCAAGCCGACCGGCGCCCTCGACGGCAACTGCCGGGACGCCGCCGACCTCGACAACACCAACAGCTACTCCCGCGCCACCTGCAACAACGGCTGGTGCGGCGTCGTCTACGCGCTCTACTTCGAGAAGGACCAGGCCATCCCCGGCATCAGCCTCGGCGGCCACCGCCACGACTGGGAACACGTCGTGGTGTGGATCCAGAACGGCGAGGCCAAGTACGTCGCCACGTCCGCCCACGGCGACTTCGTGATCCACTCCCGCGACCGGATCCGCTGGGACGGCAGCCACCCCAAGGTCGTCTACCACAAGGACGGCTGGGGCACGCACTGCTTCCGCGCCGCCAACACCAACGACGAACCGCCGGAGAACCACGAGCGGACCTGGCAGTTCCCCGCGCTCGTCGGCTGGTCCGGCTACCCGGCGACCCTGCGGGACAAGCTCAGCCAGGCCGACTTCGGCAGCGCGCACTTCGGCCTGAAGGACGGCTCCTTCCAGTCGCACCTCGCGGAGGCGAAGCCGGCGGGCATTCCCTTCGACCCGTACCTCTAGCCTGCCGCTCGCGGCGGACGACGCTCAGCCGCCGCCGCGGTGGAGGAAGAGCAGGAGGTCGTGCGCCTGCGCGGGGGTCAGGTCGACCGGCGCCGGCCGAGGGGCCTCCTCGCCGTCTGCGACGGCCGCCAGGTAGGCCTCGGCCTCCTCGGGCGGGATGCTCTCCAGCATCTCGTCGACCAGCTTCATCATCTCCTCGTCGGAGAGCCGCCCCGGCTCGTCGGGGCCCACCGGTGTCCTCTGGTCCATCGCCCCACCCTCGCTGTGGAGCCGTCGGCCGCTTCCGACGGCAGCACAGAACATATACGCGGCGCCGGGCCGATCCCGGCACGGCGCGCGCGGAGCCCGCCGCGCACGGCGGCCGGGGAGCTCAGTGGAGCCAGAAAAAGACGGTGTCCGCCCTCCGGCCCGTCCCTTTCGCGGCCTCCCACTCGACGGCCTCGTCCCGCATCGGCCCCAGCAGCACTTCCGCCGTCTCGCGGACTTCCGGTTCGAGCCGGTCGAGGACCGCCTCGTACGCCTCGACGACCTCCGCGGCCCGCGAGGCCGGGAAGGTGCCGATGCAGGGGAGCGCGTCACCGGGATGCGGCAGGCGCAGCGGCGGGCCGCCGAACAGGAGCGAGGCCGGCGCCAGGTCCTCGGGGACCCCGAGGCGGGTCATCTCGTCGTCCACGGTGTGGAACCAGGACGGCCGGTTCCAGTGGCCGAGGTCGCAGGTGTCGGAGAACAGCACCGCGACCAGCGCCTGGAAGGCGTACGTGTACCCGGGCCCCTCGTCCGCGCTGGGTGCGCCCTCCAGCAGCTCCTCCAGCGCCTGTGCGACCGGCACGTCCAGCCGGACGCCCTCCGCCTCGAACCGCGCGTCCGCCCGCGCGCACCGCTCCCGCGCCGATCCGAGGACCCTGTCCTGCTCGGGTGTCCGCTCCACCGCCGTCAGCAGGCGGATCACGTCCCGCATGTCGCCGGTGCTCATTTCCAGGTGCCCCACAGCCCCACTCCTCCGTATACCGGCGTCCATGATCGCCGACGCGGGGTCCCCGGAAGCACGGGCCACACCACGGCAGGGCGGGGATGTGTCCCAGACCCCGCCGGCACCGGCCGGGGGCCGGGCACGCCGACCGGGGCCGGCACGCCGACCGGGGGCGGGGCGCAGATGCTCCCCGACCC
>NZ_RPSE01000729.1:0-1307 GCF_003949955.1 Streptomyces sp. WAC05292 | reverse complement strand
CGAGCAAGAAGGTCAACGCACGAAGCTGATCACCGCGATCGTCAAGCCGCACCGGCTGGACGAGATCAAGGACGCCCTCCAGCGCTTCGGCGTCCAGGGCCTGACCGTCTCCGAGGCCAGCGGCTACGGCCGCCAGCGCGGCCACACCGAGGTCTACCGCGGCGCCGAGTACACCGTGGACCTCGTCCCCAAGATCCGCATCGAGGTCGTCGTCGAGGACGACGACGCCGAACCGGTCATGGAGATCCTGGTCAAGAGCGCCCGGACCGGCAAGATCGGCGACGGCAAGGTGTGGAGCGTCCCCGTCGACGCCCTCGTCCGGGTCCGCACCGGCGAGCGCGGCGCCGAAGCGCTCTGACGACAGGAGGCCCTGGGTGACGAGCGCCGGCACGACCACCGACACCTCCGACCCGGGACCCGGCGGCTACGCCGCGGCCCGGCTGCGGCTCCTCCGGGAGGAGCCGCGGTCCGGGCCGTCGCGGCGCTCCGCGCTCGCCCGGCTCACCGACGACTGGCTGACCGGGCTGTTCGCCGGCGCCGTACGCGACACCGGCGTCCGCGGCGCCGCCCTCGTCGCCGTCGGCGGCTACGGGCGCGGCGAGCTCTCCCCCCGCAGCGACCTCGACCTGCTCCTCCTCCACGACGGCAAGGCCGCCCCCGCCGACCTCGCCCGCCTCGCCGACCGCCTCTGGTACCCGGTGTGGGACCTCGGCCTCGCCCTCGACCACTCCGTCCGCACCCCCGCCGAAGCCCGCCGCACCGCCGCCGACGACCTCAAGGTCCACCTCGGCCTCCTCGACGCCCGCCCCGTCGCCGGCGACCTCGGCCTCCTGGCCGGCCTGCGGACCGCCGTCCTCGCGGACTGGCGCAACCAGGCCCCCGCCCGCCTGCCCCGCCTGCACGCCCTGTGCCGCGAACGCGCCGAGCAGTGCGGCGAACTCCGCTTCCTCCTCGAACCCGACCTCAAGGAGGCCCGCGGCGGCCTCCGCGACGCCGCGGCCCTGCGCGCAGTCGCCGCGTCCTGGCTCGCCGACGCCCCCCGCGAAGGCCTCGCCGAAGCCCGCCGCCGGCTGCTCGACACCCGCGACGCCCTCCACCTCACCACCGGCCGCGCCGGCGACCGGCTCGCCCTCCAGGAACAGGCCCAGGTCGCCGCCCGCACCGGCCACCCCGACGCCGACACCCTGCTGCGCGAGGTCTACGAGGCCGCCCGCACCATCTCCTACGCCGCAGACGTCACCTGGCGCGAGGTCGGCCGCGTCCTGCGCGCCCGCGCCGCCCGCCCCCGCCTGCGCGGACTCCTCGGC
>NZ_RPSE01000728.1:0-1311 GCF_003949955.1 Streptomyces sp. WAC05292 | reverse complement strand
GGTCCCGGCGGGCGGGCCGCGGTCCGGTGCCGGGCGCGGGCGCCCCGCCCGCCGGGACCTCGGCCGCCCCGCCCGTCCCGGCGCGGCGGCGGCGCCGGTCCGCGCCCGATGTTCGCCCGTGCGAAAGGGTCGGGGAATCCTTCTCGGTCCGGGCTTGCCGACGGGCAGCGCTTCACGTGTGCCGGACTCCCGTGCGACACCCGGGCTGCCCCTCCGGGGGCGGGCCTTGGCGCTCGACCCCCGCCGGATTCCGGGGCGGCCTCGGCTTCGCAGCTCCGTGCCACGCAGGGCCTTCGTCCGTGTGCTCGCGCGAATCGAAGCGCCATCGAACACTGCCCGAGAAGGCTCCGCGGAGGGTCCCCCCGGCGCGGCGCCGCGCCCTTCGGGCCGCTCCGGCCGGGCCGGGGTGTGCAGGCGGCCCGGGGCGGCGTAACCTTGCTGGCGCCATGCCGTACGAAGCACCCACCCACACCGTCGAACGCTCCCTCCGCGCAACCACCGGCGCCAAGGTCGTCGCCGGGGTCGACGAGGTCGGGCGAGGGGCCTGGGCCGGTCCGGTCACCGTCTGCGCGGCGATCACCGGACTGCGCCGCCCGCCCGAAGGGCTCACCGACTCCAAGCTCCTCACCCACAAGCGGCGCGACGCCCTCCTCGAGGTGCTGGAGACGTGGGTCACCTCGTACGCCCTCGGGCACGCCTCCCCGGAGGAGATAGACGAGCTCGGCATGACCGCCGCCCTGCGGCTGGCCGCCGAGCGCGCCCTGGAGGGGCTGCCCGTCCGGCCCGACGCGGTGATCCTCGACGGCAAGCACGACTACCTCGGCACGCCCTGGCAGGTCCGCACGGTGATCAAGGGCGACCAGTCCTGCGTCGCCGTCGCCGCCGCCTCGGTGATCGCCAAGGTCCGGCGCGACCGGTTGATGGCCGAACTCGGCTGCCCAGGCGGCGGGTTCGAGGGCTACGCCTTCGGCGACAACGCCGGCTACCCCTCGCCCGTGCACCGGGCGGCCCTGGAGGAGCTGGGGCCCACCCCGCACCACCGGCTGTCATGGGCGTACCTCGACGCGCTGCCCCGCTGGCGCCACCTCAAGAAGGTGCGGCGCAGCGAGGAGGCGCTGGAGCTGGAAAACGGAGGCCAACTGGGCTTCGATTTCTGATCGCACCCACGTGCCCCCCGGCGGTACGTTTCGTACCGCTGTTTGATAGACATCAACCCATGCCTCTCACCCCCGAGGAGCCTCAGATTCACGAGAGTGCCCAGGGTCCCCGCGTCACGCCGGCCGCGAGCCGCACCGCGCCGACCCCCCGCCC
>NZ_RPSE01000727.1:0-1317 GCF_003949955.1 Streptomyces sp. WAC05292 | reverse complement strand
GGACCGCCCCGGCGGCCCCTCGGCGGCGGGCGCGGCCGGGGCAGCGGGCCGGGCCGCCGCCGAGGGGCCGCCGGGGCGGTCCGCGCGGCGCGCGGAGCGGGTGCGGACGGGTTTCGAGCGGCTCGCCGCGGACGGCTACGCGCTCCTCGACGGGCAGCGCGTGGGCGTGGTCACCAACCCCACCGGGATCACCGCCGACGCCCGCCACCTGGTGGACGTCCTGCACGCCGACGCGCGGGTCCGCCTCGTCGCCGTGTTCGGGCCGGAGCACGGCTTCCGCGGCACGGCGCAGGCGGGCGGCTCCGAGGGGCCCGGCCGCGACCCGGCGACGGGGCTCCCCGTGTACGACACGTACGGCGCGAGCGGCCGGCAGCTCGCCGACCTGTTCACCGCGGCCGGCGTGGACACGGTCGTCTTCGACATCCAGGACGTCGGGGCGCGGTTCTACACCTACATCTGGACCCTGTACGACTGCATGCGCGCCGCGGCGCTGGCCGGCAAGGCGGTGGTGGTGCTGGACCGGCCCAATCCGGTCGGCGGGCGGCGGGCCGCGGGGCCGGTGCTGGACCGGGCGTACGCCAGCTTCGTGGGGCGTGAGCCGATCGCGCTCGCGCACGGCATGACGGCGGCCGAGCTGGCGCTGCTGTTCAACGGGGAGTTCCTCGCGGCCTCCCCCGTCCGGCTGCACACGGTGCGGATGTCGGGGTGGCGGCGGGAGTCGTTCTTCGCGGAGACCGGGCTGCCCTGGCTTCCGCCGAGTCCGAACATGCCCACGCCGGACACGGCGCTCGCGTACGCCGGGACGTGCCTGTTCGAGGGCACGAGCCTGTCGGAGGGGCGCGGCACGGCCACCCCGTTCGAGGTGGTGGGCGCGGAGGGCGCGGACCGCCGGTGGGCGGAGGCGGCGGATGCGCTGGGGCTGCCGGGCGTGTGGTTCCGGGAGGCGTACTTCACGCCGACCTTCTCCAAGCACGCGGGGAAGGTGTGCGGCGGGGTGCGGCTGCTGGTGCACGACCGGTCGGCGTTCGACCCGGTGCGGGCGGGCATCGGGCTGCTGGTGACGGCACGGCGGGCCGTGGGCGGGTTCGCGTGGCGCGCGGACCACTGGATCGACCGGCTGACCGGCTCGGACCGGGTCCGGCGGATGGTGGACGCGGGCGCCGGCGTCGACGAGATCGCCGGCGACTGGGCGGCGGCCTCGCCCTCGTCGGCGTTCATCTCGCGCTGGTAGCGGAAGAGCTCCGGGTCGAGGCCGAGCTCGGTGAGGTGCTCGTTCCAGCGGTCGTGGATCTCCTCGAAGTACACCTCCAGGTGCGG
>NZ_RPSE01000726.1:0-1331 GCF_003949955.1 Streptomyces sp. WAC05292 | reverse complement strand
GCCACGGACCCGCACGCCCCGGTCAACGCCCTCATCACCAGCGGCGGCCAGCGGGCCGCCCTGCCCCGCGGCGAATGGCGGCGCCGCGGCCACACCACCCTGCGCCGCCTGCGCACCGCCCGCCGGCGCCCCGCTCCGCACCCCGCGCCCGCGCATCCGGCAGGCGGCCACCGCCGGCTCGGCCCTGGCCGTGGCCGTGCTGCCCCTCGTGGTGGGCGTCCTGGTGGCCAAGGGCATGGCCACGGACCCGCACGCCCCGGTCAACGCCCTCATCACCAGCGGCGGCCAGCGGGCCGCCCTGCCCCGCGGCGAATGGCGGCGCCGCGGCCACACCACCCTGCGCCGCCTGCGCACCGCCCGCCGGCACACCGCCCGGCGCTGCGCCGCGGTCGCCGCGGGCGTCCGCCGGGGCGCCTGAACCGTTCAGTGCCCGTACTGCCGGACGCACAGGTCCATGACCGACGGCGGCACGGCACCCTCCGCGGCGCCACACGGGTCGTCGCCGTACGGCAGGAACGCCTCCGGGCCGGCACCGGACGGCTCCGCGCCTTCCGGGGACGGCACGGCGGTGTGCCGCCGCGGCTGCCGCACCGGCCGGGGCCGCGGCGGCTGCACCCGCCTGGGCACGGCAGGGGCCGAGGCCCGCGCGGACGGCCGTCCGGCGGCGTCGTCCCCCCGCACCGGCGGATCGGAAAACCCGGACGGGGGCTGTTCCGCCCCATCCCCTGGAGCCGTCCGCGGCGGGGGCGGCGGCCCGGCCGTCGGGGCAGGCCCGCGCGGTGCCTCCCGCGCCGGCTCCCGCGCGGCGGGTGACGGCAGGGAGGTCCGGGGCGGCGCCGGCCCGCGCGGCGGCGGCTCCGGGCCGGCCGCGGCACAGCCCGACCCGGCGAGCAGTGCGACGAGGGACAGGGGCAGGGCCCGGCGTAGCTGCATGCCGTCCACGATGCCCGACGCGGGCCCGGCCGGTGCCCCGCCCCTCACGCGTCCGGGTGACACCGCCGCGTTCCGCCCTCCCCGCACCGCCGACGGCGGCAGTGCACTGCCACCGGCAGGACGGATGGTGCAGTTCGGACACCGGGCTTGACCGGGCCCGCCCGGTCGGCGAGAGTGCGCCGGTCAGGAACCGCCCACCGGAACGGCCCCGACCGGCCGGGGGCCGGCGCCGCACCGCCACACCGGCCGCCCCATTCCCCGCCGGGAGAGCACGATGTCCCCAGACGCCCGCGAGCCCGGGCCCGACGACGGCCGCCTCGTACGCCCCTACATGTCCACGGACGCCCCGTCCCCCCACGACCACTCGCCTGAGCCGATCGCCTGGCCTGAGCCCGGCC
>NZ_RPSE01000725.1:0-1333 GCF_003949955.1 Streptomyces sp. WAC05292 | reverse complement strand
CCCCCGCATCGCACCCCCGCCCCACGTCAACGCCCTTGTCCGGGGCGGGGATTGAGGGGCCGTCGGACCGGGCGGCGCCCGGGGCGGCCCGGAGGGCGTACGCGTGCGCCGGGCGCACCGCGGGGGCGATCACAGTGCACCCGGTCCGGGGACCCGCATGTGCGGGGAGTGACGGAAGTGAGCGAACTCACCACGCTGTGGTCATCCCCCTCAGGGAAGACCCCCACGAAGGGGAGGCGGCCTCCAACCAGGGGAGTACACGCAGCCCGCCCCGTCATCCTCCCGGAGGCCTGCCAATGGGTACGCGGGCAGGACGCCGCGTGCCCCCGCCGTGCCTAGTGTGGTGGTCATGCGGCGGGCGCACTCTCGTCCCCCGAGGTCACGCGCCCGCCGCATCCAGACGACAGGGAGAGGGGCCATGGCGGACACGGCACGGCACGGGCGCAAGGCATTCGCGTTCCACGCCCCCGAGTCCGGTACGCGCCACCCGCTGGTGGCCGCGGCCATGGTCCTCCCCCTGGCCGCCCTCCTGCTCTTCCTCTTCGGGGGGTTCGAGCAGGTGGCGGCGCAGGCGTCGTCCGTGGGCGCGATGCTGGGGCGCTGAGCGGCGCCCGCCCGGGAGAGCGGCCCGGGCAGGGGGCATCGGCCCGCCGAACCCCGTGGGGACGGGGGAGCGGCGGACGGCAGGTGAAGGGTGCTGCCCGTACGACTGGGGAGTCGTACGGGCAGCACGCTCTTTTGCCCTCCCGCCGTGCCGCGGTTGCCGCCGCGGCGTTCCGTAACCTGCTGTGCGAGGGCCGGTGGCCCAGCGACGCACAGGCGGGGAGCAGCGATGAACCAGGAGCACGCCGCCCGGCGCCTCGGGAAGGGAGCGGTGCCCGCCCCGGCCGCACCGCTGCCCGCCGCACTGGCCGCGTACGCCACCGGCGAGCCGGAGCCCGCCTACCAGCTCCTCGCCGAGCGCGAGGACGGCACCGTCGTGCGCTGCGGGCAGCTCGTGGCCAAGGCGCACGCCGCCGACAGCGACCCCGAGGAGCTGGCCGTCCGGATGCGGATCGCCGCCGACCGGGCCCTCGCGGGGGTGCTGCTCCCGCCGCTGCGGCCGGCGGCGGGACTGCTGCGGGGCCGGCCGGTGTCGCTGTGGCCGTACGGGGACCCGGTCGACGCCGAGCGCCCGGAGGACGCCCCGTGGGAGGCGGCCGCGGAGCTGCTGGCGGCCCTGCACCTGGTCCCGCTGGCGGCCCTGCCCGGGCCGCTGCCCGCCATGCGGGGTCCGGCGAAACTGGCGCGGGCCCTGCGCCGGCTGGCCCGCGCGGGCCAGCCGGCGCAGGGC
>NZ_RPSE01000724.1:0-1334 GCF_003949955.1 Streptomyces sp. WAC05292 | reverse complement strand
CGCCGAGGAGGACGATGTTCTCGCACCGCAGGCCGCTGTGCGGCCGGTTCAGCAGCGGGCGCAGCCGCTCCGCGGCCTGGAAGCCCGCGTGGAAGAGCTCCGCCTCCACCGCCGAGGGATCGCCCTCGGCCTGGTAGACCGTCCAGGTCGTGAGGCCCTGCTGGAGGGACGGGGCCAGGTAGGGGCAGTGGGCGGTCATCTGCCGTACGTACGCCGCAATGTCGACGGCGGTCGGGGTGGAGGTGCCGGCTTCGACGAGGCGCAGCGCCCCGGCGGTGGGCCGGGGCGCTGCGCTGGGACGGGTGCGGTTCACGGGCGGTGGGTCGGCAGCTGCTCGGGGGTGAGGTCGTCGCCGTCGCCGCTGACGGGGCCGCAGTCCCACTCGGCGACCACGGTGCCGGTCTCGCGGTAGCGGGGCGAGGGCCTGCTCGTCGACGGTGCCGTGGGCGTCGGTGAACCAGATCTCCGGCAGCGGCCCGTACGCAGCCTCGTAGGAGGTGACCCAGGCGATCGGGCCGTGGCCGTTGCCCTCGACGTGGCGGATCGGCTGGCCGGCGGTCTCCAGGCACAGGGTCTCGTAGGCCGGGGTGCCGAGCAGTTCGTGCCAGGCGGCGTCCACGGCCGGGGAGAACATCTCGGGCATGGGCTGGCCGTTGTTCAGGCGCTGGCCGGTGATGGTCAGGAAGCGGCGCAGCTCGATGGTTGCGGTGGTCACGATGGTGCCCCTCTCGGTGTCGAGTGGTGCTCGCCCGGCCCGGTCGGGCCGGCCGTGGTGCTGTTCGACGCCGCGCACCCGAGGAGCCCCAGGTCTCGTCCGGGTGCGCGGCGGGTTCACAGGGCCCTGGCGGGCCGAGATGCGACGGCTTCGGTGAGGCGATCCAGGCGCTCGTAGAGGGCGCGGATGAGGCGGGCGCAGCCCTGCACGCACCGCACCGTGCCCTCCGGAGCACCGGACAGGCACCGGTCGGCTCCCTCCAGGACGACGTCGGCGAGGGCGCGGGCGGCGTGGTCGGCGGGCAGCTGGTCGGCGGCGCGGCGGACCTCGGCGGCCACCGCGCGGGCGGCGCCGGTCAGCTGCAGCGCGATCTGCTGGAGGTCCGCCAACTGCAGCCCGGTCTCGCCGGTCCAGCCGAGCACGGCCTTGGCCAGGCGCTCGTGGGTGGCGCGGTCGAGGGGGAGTCCGCCCTCGAGGAGACCTGCGGGGTCGTACAGGACCGTGTGGGTGCTCATCGGGGCCTCGCGGGTGCGTCGTCGGGGCGGGGTCGTTCGTCTTCGGTTCGGGCGAGGAACCGGGCGTAGCCGCGGTCGGCGCGGGCCAGCAGGCCCGGGGAAGG
>NZ_RPSE01000723.1:0-1349 GCF_003949955.1 Streptomyces sp. WAC05292 | reverse complement strand
ACCAGCATAACGGCAAGGTATAAGCGCCGCTGTGCCGCCCGGCCGAATGCCCTTACACATCAACACACATGCGCCCGACCATGTCAGGCTTCAAAGACTACCGCCGCCTCCGCATGTGGCCCAGGAAAGCAACCGACCGCGCGGACTGCGGCAGCATCTGACGCCTGAGCAGGCGGGGCGCTGGACCGTCGATTTCCAGGCGAATCTGGCCGGGCTCGACAGTGCCGCGCTGACCTCGCCGGAGAGCTGGTGGTCCGTGCTGCTGGAGCAGATGTGGGACGGACTGCTCTGATCGGATGATCGGCGGTGTGGCCGGGCCGGGACCCCTGTCAGGGGTTCCGGCCCGGCCATTCGGGCTTCAGGCGGCACATACCGCATCCTTGACAGCAATCCCCGCGAGAGAGGCGCTTCCAGGATGGCTGCACGCATGTCACCTCACGGACAGGGTTTCGCGACCGCACGCCGCGGCTACCGCACGGATCAGGTGGACCGCTGTCTCGCGAGGCTCTCCGGCAGCCGGGACGAGGCCTGGGAGAGGGTGGCGCGGCTGACCGTCCTCGCCAAGCAGATGGAGGCGGAGGCGGAGCGGCTGCGGGAGGCCGTCGCCGCGCTGCCGCCGCAGACGTACGACGAGTTGAGCGAGCGGGCCCGGCGGATCCTCGCCCTCGTTGAGGAGGAGGCCGAATCCCTGCGGGCCGATGCGCAGGCCGATGCCGCCGATGCGCTGGCCGCCGCCGAGGCGCACGCCGAGCGGGTCGCCGAGCTGGCCCGGCAGGATGCGCAGGCCGTGCGGGAGCAGACCGAGGTGCGGGCCCGGCAGGGGCTGCTCGCCGCCGAGCGGGAAGCGGACGCGCTGCGTGCGGCGGCCCGCGAGGACGCCGCCGGGTGGCGCGACCAGGCGCAGGCCGTGCTGGCGCAGGCGCGGCGGCGGGCGCACGAGCTGCTCGCCGAGCAGGAGCAGGAGCAGGCCGAGCGGTGGGAGGCCGCCGAACGGGGTCTCGCCGTGCGGGAGAGGGGTCTGGAGGACCGGCTCGCCGAGCTGGAACGGCATGTCGAGGGGCGGCTCGCCGAGGCGCGGCGGGGGCTCGCCGAGGCGGAGGAGGCCGCGCGGCACGGGCAGGAGGACGCGGAGGCGCAGGCTGCCGAGCTGCTGGCGCAGGCGCGGGTGCGGGAGGAGCGGATCGGTCGGGAGACCGAGCGGATCCTGCGGGAGCATGCGGAGGCCGAGGACGAGATGCGGGCGCACATGAGTCATGTGCGGGCCAGTCTGGCGGCGTTGACGGGGCGGCCGGCGCCGGCGGAGGGCTGACGCGGGGCGGTGGGTGCGGGGGCTCTGCCCCCGCGTCCCC
>NZ_RPSE01000722.1:0-1353 GCF_003949955.1 Streptomyces sp. WAC05292 | reverse complement strand
CGACGAGCCGCTCGCCGAGGCCGGCGACGGCATCGGCGCCCAGTACCGCGCCTACACGGCGATGGCCTCCCTCGCCCGCGCCAAGGGGGACGGCGCGCTCGCCGCCGCGTACGACGCCCGGGCCGCCGAACTGAAGGCACTGGTGCCGGAGTTCAACAAGGCGTATCCGGGCATCGAGGTCACCGTCGAGGACATCGGCAACCCTGCGATCTGGGACAAGATCACCACAGGTCTGGCCGCCGGCGGCCAGGGTCTCGCGGACGTGCTGCACATCGGGGTGGACTACCTGCCCGGCTATGTGGAGAGGTTCCCCGGCGGCCTCGCCGACCTCGCCCCGCTCGGCGCCACCGCGCACCGCGGCGCCTTCGCCCCCGGGCTGTGGGAGACCGTCTCCCCCGACGGCAAGCGGGTCGACGCCCTGCCCTGGGAGGCGAACTCGGCCGGGTTCCACTACCGGGCCGACCTCTTCGAGCAGGCCGGCCTGGACGCCGAGGCCCTGCAGACCTGGGACGAGGCGGTCGACGCGGGCAGGCAGCTCAAGGCGCGCACCGGGGCGTTCCTGCTCGGCATCGACAAGCCGGCCTCGCAGGCCGACGCCGCGAACTTCTTCCAGATGCTGCTCCAGCTCCAGGGCGCCTTCTACTTCGACGCGGAGGGGCGGATCGCCCTCGGCTCCCCCGAGGCCGTCAAGGCCATGACCCTGGTCAAGACGCTGAACGACGCCGGGCTGGTCGGGGACCTCGCCGGCGGGTGGAACGCCCTCATGGCCTCCCTGAAGCAGGGGAACACGGCGGTCTACCCGTGGCCCACCTGGTTCGGCGGCATCATCGAGGAGCAGGTGCCCGAGCAGTCCGGGAAGTGGCGGGTCCGCCTGCCGCCGGCCGTGCGGCGCGGCGGCTCCACCGCCGCCACCGTGAACTCCACGCACCTCGCCGTCGCCGGCAGCAGCAGACACCGGGCCGCCGCCTGGTCGTTCGTCGAGTTCGCCCTGACGCGCCCGGCCTCCCAGGTGCGGATCCACCGCGGCAAGGGCATCGCCCCCGCCCTGATGGCCGCCTACGACGACGCCGTCTTCCACGAGCCGTCGGCGTTCTTCGGCGGACTGCGGAAGGGGGAGGTCTTCCTCGCCGCCCTGAAGGCTCCTCAGCCCGCGTTCCACTACACCGCCGACTACGCCCGCGCGCTGAAGCTGGTGACCGACGCCCAGTCCAAGGTCCTCCTCAAGGGCGCCGCCCCCGCCGAGGTGCTGCGGGAGGCCGCCGACCGGCTCGCGCAGCAGACGGGCCGCAAGGTGGCCCGTTGAGCGGCGCGCCCTCCCCCGCGGCCCCGGCGGCCGCGGCACACCGCACCGGC
>NZ_RPSE01000721.1:0-1361 GCF_003949955.1 Streptomyces sp. WAC05292 | reverse complement strand
GGGCTGTGCGTGCCATCGGGTGAATGACACGTACATGTCACACCCGCCGGTGTGCGGACATCAAGGACCCGTTTTCGGACAGGGTGCGGGATCGTCTGGCGCGGGTGCCGGAGGCGGAGGGGCGCGAATCGGCCCCGGCCCCCTGGCGAGGGGTCGGGACCGGTCCGGCACTCGTGCGATGGGGTATCACTACCCACGCCGCACCCCCGTCGAACCGCCGCCGCCCGCAAAGTTGGGCCGTGCGGGCGTACGGGCCCGGTGGGGGAGTGCGCCCCCGTGCGACCGGATCCCGTCATCCGGCGGCCGTCCGGCCGATGCGGCGGTTGGGGCGCGGCCGGAGCCGGGGCGCCGGAAAGCCGTGTTCGGGCGGGCCGGCCCGGGGCCAGGCGGGCGCCCGACGGGCATCCCGCTCCGCACCCTGTCCGAAAACGGGTCCTTGATGTCCGCACACCGGCGGGTGTGACATGTACGTGTCATTCACCCGATGGCACGCACAGCCCAACCCCCCACGAAAGGCAGTGTGTTGACCGTGTCCTCTTTCGGCACGTTCCTCAAGCGCGCCCTCGCCGCCGGCGCCGTCGCCCTCGCCGCCGTCAGCCTCCAGCCCGCCGGAGCCCACGCGGCACCCGCCCCCGTCGTCGGCGGCACCCGCGCCGCACAGGGCGAGTTCCCCTGGATGGTCCGCCTGTCCATGGGCTGCGGCGGCTCCCTGCTCACCCAGCAGATCGTCCTCACCGCCGCCCACTGCGTCGGCTCCAGCGGAAACAACACCTCCATCACCGCCACCGCCGGCGTCGTCGACCTCAACAGCTCCAGCGCGATCAAGGTCAGGTCCACCAAGGTCCTGCGCGCCCCGGGCTACAACGGCCAGGGCAAGGACTGGGCCCTGATCAAACTCGCCCAGCCGATCAACCTGCCCACCCTCAACATCGCCGAGACCAAGCAGTACGACAACGGCACCTTCACCGTCGCCGGCTGGGGCGCCAACCGCGAAGGCGGCAGCCAGCAGCGGTACCTGCTCAAGGCCAACGTCCCCTTCGTCTCCGACGCCGCCTGCCAGAGCGCCTACGGCAGCTCCCTCGTCCCGAGCGAGGAGATCTGCGCCGGCTACGACCAGGGCGGAGTCGACACCTGCCAGGGCGACTCCGGCGGCCCCATGTTCCGCCGCGACGCCGCCGGGGCGTGGATCCAGGTCGGCATCGTCAGCTGGGGCCGGGGCTGCGCCCGCGCCGGATACCCCGGCGTCTACACCGAGGTGTCCACCTTCGCCTCGCAGATCAAGACGGCGGCGGCCTCCCTCTGACCCACGGCCCCGCACGCCCCGCCTTCCCGGGCCGAGGGCCGGGAGGGCGGGGCGTGCG
>NZ_RPSE01000720.1:0-1366 GCF_003949955.1 Streptomyces sp. WAC05292 | reverse complement strand
GCGTACGGGTGTCTTGTGTGGGGTCATGGCGCCAGTGTGGGGGAGCGGCGGCGGGCGACGCGTGGAATATCCACAGAGACGGGCCGATGATGGGAAAAGGGGTTAATCGCATCAACGGGAGGGCGGGAACGCCATGTCCGAACACCCTGACGCTGCCCTCGTCCGCCGCGGCTACGAAGCCTTCGGCAAGGGCGACATGCAGGCCCTGGGCGCCCTGATGACCGCCGACGTCATCCACCACGTGCCCGGCAGCAACCCGCTGTCCGGCCACCACAAGGGCCGCGAGGCCGTCCTCGACATGTACCGCCGGCTCGGCGAGGAGACCGGCGGCACCGCGCGGATCGAACTGCACTCGGTGCTCGTCGACGGGCGCGGCCACGCCATGGCCGTCCACACCTTCTACGGCGACCGCGGCGACCGCGGCCTGGAAGTGCAGCAGGGGCTCTTCTTCACCATCGTCGGCGGGAAGATCACCGACATCGACGAGTGCACCCAGGACATCGACGAGGAGGATGCCTTCTGGCGGTGACGACCGGCCCGGCCCGGCCCCACCCCGCCGGGGCCGCGGGCCGGGGCCACGGGGCCGGGGCCGGCGCCCACCGGTCGGCGTCGGCTCCGGCTCAGGCTCAGGCGTCGGCTCCGGCTCAGGCCTTCGGACCGGCCTGCTGGACGACCTCGAACGACCACACCGTCGACGCCGAAGCCGCCGGCTTCGGACGCTCGCCCGCGCCCGCCCCCGCGCCGCCGCCCTGGTGGGCGGCCTTCATCGGCCCCTCCATCCACGCCTGGAAGTCCTCCTCCGAACGCCAGCGCGTGTAGACCAGGTACTGGTCCGTGCCCTCCACCGGACGCAGCAGCTCGAACCACTCGAATCCGTCGGAACCCTCCACGGCCCCGGCCCGCGACGCGAACCGCTGCTCCAGCACCTCGCGCTGCTCGGCCGGCACTGTCAGGACGTTGATCTTCACGATGCTCATGACCGCCATCCTAGGTACCCGGCGGGGGATATCGTCGTCCCCGGAAAATCCAGCGCGGCAGCCAGACTCGACCGGGGCCCGCGCATCTGAGGGCGGGAGGCCTGCGAGGCGTGGCGAACGCGGCGGAGCACAGCGGTGCGCACGGGCATGCCGGGGTCATGAGCGCACGCGGACCCGCAGACGGACCCGCGGACGGACCCGCAGACGGACCCGCGGGAGCCGCCTCGCCGGCGGCCGCCGACGCGCGGCTCGCGGCCGGGCGCCTCCTCCTCTGGGCGCTGGCCGGCGTGCTCGCCCTCCGGCAGGCGGCCGCCGTGCTGCGCACCCCGTCCGGCCCGTGGCCGCTCGGCTCCCCCTCCATTCCGTACGACCCGTACGCCCCCCACGCC
>NZ_RPSE01000071.1:0-21956 GCF_003949955.1 Streptomyces sp. WAC05292 | reverse complement strand
CTCCCGCCCCCGCCCGGCTCAGGGCTGCCCGAAACCACCGGAGAAGACCCCATGCGTCGCTCGTCGTCCCGCACGCTCCGCCTCACCGCGACCCTCGCCGCGGCCGCGACCTCCCTCGGACTGGTCACCCTCACCACCGCGACCCCCGCCCAGGCCGCCGCCATCTGCGGCGGCGACGTGTCCGTCTACGGCACCCTGCCGGACGGGCGCCTCACGTACACGGCGATATCCCCGAACACCGGCGACCGCGTCAAGACGCTGATCGGCGCCAACCTCGGCTTCACACCGAAGGCGATGGCCACCCTCAACTTCAACACGGTCCTCGTGACGTCCACGGCGGGCGAGCTGTACCGCGTCGACATCCAGACCAACGACAACGCCCTGGCGCTGGCCGGCGTGACCAGGATCTGGGAGAGCGGCTGGACCTTCGACAAGATGGTCTACGACGGCGCCGGCCACCTCTACGGTACGGTCGCGGGCCAGCTGCACCGCTACAACGTCTCCCAGGCCAAGCCCGCCGGCCCGGCGCACATCGCCAAGCACGCCGTGATCGACGAGGGCTTCGTCCTCAAGACCCTCGCCGCGGCCGGCGACGACGTCCTCGTCGCCACCACCGCCGACGGCAAGCTGCTCTCATACCAGATCAACGGCGTCGGCGACTGGGAGCGCTCCGAGCTCAAGAGCAGCGGCTGGTCGGCGGTCGACAGCCTCGTCTCGCCCGGCGGCGGCCTCTACTACGGCCGCACCAACGGCGGCATGTACTGGTACCACGACGCCGACCCCACCGACGGCAAGGGCGGCGACATCGCCTACCACTCCGACGACCCGGTCGACGCGAGCGGCTGGACGCAGACCCTGCTCTCCGCGTACGCCAACGACTGCACCTACCAGCCGCCGGCGCCGCCCACCCCGACCCCGTCCACCCGCGGCGGCCAGATCACCCGCACGGAGATCATGAGCCGCGCCGTGAACTGGCTGAACCGCGACATCCCCTACAGCCAGAGCGCGTACGCCTCCGACCCGGACGGCGGCCACTCGTACCGCACGGACTGCTCGGGCTTCATCTCGATGGCCTGGCATGCCGACAGCAGCTACACCACCGCCAGCCTCCCGGGCGTCAGCACCACCATCTCCAAGTCGGACCTCCAGCCGGGGGACGCGCTGAACACGTCGTCCGGGCACGTGGTGCTCTTCGAGAAGTGGGTCGACAAGGCGGCCGGCAAGTTCTCGTACATCCACGAGTCGAACCCGAACGACGACATGATGCGCGGCCAGGACTACCTCAACGGCGGTTCGGACGGCCGCATCGCCGGCCACGCGGCGTCGGGATACGTGGCCCTCCGCTACGACAAGACGATCAACGGCTGACACAGGCACACACGCCGGGGCCCGCGGGACCGCAGCGCACGAGCTGCGCCCCGCGGGCCTCGGCGCGCCAGGCAGCATTAACCCTCAGGTCATTGCAACGCAATGTCCTCCCGCATTGCATTACCGCACACGCTGGATGCAACGATTGCAAGGCAACTACCTGCGAATATAAGTAGTTTCAGCAGTCAGTATCTTGCTGCTTCATTGAACGCAACGTAGCGTTTTGGGTGTCAGAAACAAGAAGACGCGCCCCAACGGAGGACGACACCTTGACGACCACCCCCTCACCCTGGACCGGCACCGTCACCGTCGACGACACCGCACTCGCCGTGGCCGACACCGGCGGCCCCGGCCGCCCCGTGGTCTACCTCAACGGCTGCTTCGCCGACCAGTCGCACTGGCGCCGCGTCATCGCCGACCTCGGCGGCGCCGACTTCCGGCACATCACGTTCGACGCGCGCGCCCGCGGCAAGTCGCAGCGCTCCGCCGACTACACCTTCGAGGCGTGCCTCCGCGACATCGAGGCCGTTCTCGCCGCACGCGCCGTGGACCGGCCGATCCTGGTGGGCTGGTCCTACGGCGCCGCACTCGCCGTCAACTGGGCCGCCCGCAACCCGGGCCGCGCCCAGGGCGTGGTGTCCGTGGACGGAGCGCTGCCGCACGAATGGCTGGACGACGCCGCCCGGGAGAAGATCCGCAAGCTGTTCCGCCGGCTGAGCCCGCTGTTCCCGGTCGCCCGCCGACTCGGCCTGGCGGCCCGCATGAGCGCCGCGCAGCACGCCGAGATCAACATCGAGGCGAACGAACTCTGCGCGCCGGCCGTCCTCAACCCCGTCCTGGACAGCCTGACCCTCCCGGTCCGCTACGTCCTCGCCACCGGCGGCAACCTGGGCGGCGAAGCACAGCTGATGGAGAAGATCCGAGCCGACCTGGCCCCGGCCACCCTCCGCAACCCGAACATCCGCATCGCCGCAAAGGTCCCCAGCAACCACTCGAAGATCCTCCGCCGGGACGCCCCCACGATCGCCCACACCATCCGAGCCCTGGCCGCCACCCCTCACGGCGCGGAAGCCGCTTGAGCAGCGGCGACGCCGCCGGGACGCCTGCCGACCGCATGCCGACGGCCCCGGCGCGGTGTCCGGGGCCGTCAAGTGCGGTACGCCCGCGGCCGATGCCGTGGGCTGTCCCCGTCAGCCGAAG
This sequence comes from Streptomyces sp. WAC05292, assembly GCF_003949955.1. Lineage (NCBI taxonomy): Bacteria > Bacillati > Actinomycetota > Actinomycetes > Kitasatosporales > Streptomycetaceae > Streptomyces > Streptomyces sp. WAC05292. The sequence continues at coordinate 19,388 of NZ_RPSE01000071.1, read as the reverse complement.
TAGCCGAAGACGTCGACACCACATGGGCGGATCCCCAGCCCAGATTCGCGAGGTCCACCTTCCCGGTGCTCCCCACGGGCACCGTCACGAGGTTGGCCACGGTTCTGCCGGCCGTCCAGTTCAGGTTGGAGGAGTCCGGGCGGGCGGTGGCTGCCGGCCACACCGTCAGGTGGCCGTCGGACTGCGGTTCGGTCACCGTCACGTTCAGCACGACCGCCTTGACCCCGCTCTGCGGGACCCCTCCGCGCCCGGCCACCTGCAGCGGGACCTCGCCGCCCGCCCCGACCGGGCCGGCCCCGGGGCGCCCCAGGCCCGCACGGGTGTCCAGCAGCCGAGCCGGGGAGAGCGCGGTGAAGCGGTCGCCCGCCCTGGCCGCCGCGATCCCGTTGTCGACGACGTGGATGCGCTGGTTGTCGGCGTCGACCCACACGACGGTGGAGCCGGTGCGGTCCACCGCCCAGGAGCGGTGTGGGCGGCGGAAGGACTTCCACTCCTCGCCTCGGGCGAGGGTCCGGACCCGCATGGTGCCCTCGCCGCCGGAGACCTTGATGCCGTCGTGGAAGTCGAGCAGCAGCAGCCGGCCCGTGGACAGGTCCTGGCGTACCAGGTAGCCGTCGCCGAGCAGCCACTCCCGGCCCGAGTACCGATGGTCCCAGCCGGTGCTGTGCACCGGCACGGACAGCGTGTGACGCGTCACCGTGTCGTAGACGCCGCTCGTGCGTACGGTGCCGCCGGAGTCCTGGCATGCCCAGGACACGAAGCGTCCGACGGCCTCGAGCAGCGTGGCCGGGCAGGGGGTCGTGAATCTCCCGCGGTCCGACTCGCCCCGCACGGAGGTGGCGCGGACGGTGGTGTCGCCTTCCTGGGCGGTCCACAGCGTGTCGCCCTGCACGGCGGCGGTGGTCGCCCGGGTCCGGAACACCTCGGTCTGCGTGTCGAGATCGGCGACGAGCACGAGGTGGTTGGAATCCAGGTTGCCGGTCGCGGTCTGCGCGAGAACCAGGTATCGGCCGGAGACGTCCGCGGTCTGCAGGTGTCGGCCCCGGTGCGGAAGGTGCCGGCCCATTCCGTGCTGCCCGCCCGGCGGATGACCGCCTTCTGCCGCTGGGGCGGCTCGTACTCCAGGTACCGGCCGTCCCCGGTTGCCCGGAGGCCGGCGCAGGCGGGGGTGTGCCCGATGCAGTCTCCGATGGCGTGCATGCCGTCGAGGTACTCGGCGGTCTTCACCGGAGTCGGATCGTTCGAGATCCGGTAGCTGCGGTACGCGCCCGTGAGGTCGCCCGGCTGGAAGTGGACGGTGTCGGAGGCGGCCGTGAGCACACCGCCGCCGATCGCCAGGCCGAACACGGTCGCCGGCGCCGGGGGCACGTCGGCCAGCTTCTCGAGCACCGGCGTGCCCGTCCCCCCGTCCACGGTGATCCGGTGGACGGCGGTCTCCGGCTGGGTCCCGTACGCGGGCCTTTTCACACTGCCGACGACAAGGAGCGAGCCGTCCGGCGCGGGCAGGAGCTGGGTGTCGGTGAACTCCATCGGTTCTCCGTACCGGCCGGAGTTCGGGCCCAGGCCCTTGAGCCTGAGCGGGCGGCCCCGGTTGTCACCGGAAACACCCACGGGGGAGTCGGTGGTCACTGGCCTCACCTTCCCGTCGGGCGCGAACTCCAGTGTCGGGTCGGTTGCGACCCAGCCCCCCGCGCGCCGCACCCGCACCGTTCCGTCGTGCACGAACGGAGTGAGGACGGCGCCCTCCGGCAGCGCCACCTTGGCGCGGACCGCCGAGGAGCCGCTGCCCTCGGAGGTCAGCACGGTGTGTTTGAGGACGGCCCCGGCAGCGCCCAAGGTCGCCTGGCCGGCGCCCGGCACCGCGGAGGTGGACCTTGCGTCCGCCCCGGTGTCGAAGTCGTTCCTCGCCGGCGGCCCGGCCCAGGCCCCGTCCGTCGGCGCGCGCTCGCAGCGGGCGGGCAAACTGCCGGTCGCGGTGTACACCGCACCGGGCCGGGCCGCCGAGGCGCCCGCCAAGGTGAAGGTGTCCGTGTCCGGCAAGGACGCCGCCCGGAAGGCCGGCGTGGACGGCGTGCTGCTGTCGGTCGGACGGTCGGACGGCGCAACCCGTGCGGCCGCCGCGAACGTCGAGGTGGACTACAACGCCTTCCGCAACGCCTACGGCGGCGACTACGCGGCCCGCCTGCAGCTGGTGGAGCTCCCCGCGTGTGCGCTGACGACCCCGGACCGCCCGGAATGCCGTACGCAGAAACCCCTCCGGACCCGCAACGACACCCGCTCGGGCAAGCTCACCGCCGAGGTCACGACCCCTGCCGCGGCCGCCCCGGCGGCGAAGTCGGGCGGAGCCGCCATGGCCGCGGGCGCGGGCGCCGCCGGCGCCACCGTGCTCGCGGCGACGGCCGGCACGTCCGGAGCGACGGGCGACTACAAGGCCACCCCGCTCCAGCCTTCCGGCTCCTGGAGCGCCGGCGGGTCCACCGGCGCCTTCTCGTACTCGTACAACATCGGCGTCCCGACCACGCCCGGCGGGCTCGACCCGAAGATCAGCCTGTCGTACAGCTCCCAGTCGGTCGACGGCCGGATGGCCGCCTCCAACGCCCAGGCCTCCTGGATCGGCGACGGCTGGTCCTGGGAGCCCGGCTTCATCGAGCGCAGGTACAAGCCCTGCAACGACGATAAGACCGGCAGCACCCACACGACCAAGGTCGGTGACCTGTGCTGGTTCAACGACAACGCCACGCTGTCGCTGAACGGCAAGTCGACGGAACTCGTCTACGAGCAGGGCAAGGGCTGGCACCCGGCCGCCGACTCGGGCGAGAAGATCGAGAAGCTGACCAACGCCTCCAACGGCGACGACAACGGTGAGCACTGGAAGATCACCACCGTCGACGGCACCCAGTACCACTTCGGCCTGAACCGCCTGCCCGGCTGGAAGGACGCGTCCACGCCGACGACCAACTCGGCCTGGACCGTGCCCGTCTTCGGCAACCACGCGGGCGAGCCCTGCTACAACGCCACCTTCGCGAACGCCCACTGCCGGCAGGCATGGCGCTGGCAGCTCGACTACGTCGTCGCCCCCGGGGGCAGCGCCATGGCGTACTACTGGAAGACCGAGACCAACAACTACGGCCGCAACGTCTCCGAGACGACCGGCAAGGCCACGGTCACCCAGTACATCCGCGGCGGCTGGCTCGATCGCATCGACTACGGCCTGCGCGCCGACGCCGTCTACACCGCCAAGCCCGCGGGTCAGGTCACCTTCGACGTCGACGAGCGCTGCCTGACCGGCTGCTCCACCTTTCGACGAGGCCAACGCCAAGAACTGGCCGGACTCCCCGCAGGACCTCTTCTGCAAGGACGGGTCCACCGAATGCAAGGGCCAGTACTCGCCTACGTTCTGGTCGCGCATGCGCCTGACCGGCATCAACACGAAGATCCTCACCGGCGGCGCGTACCAGGACGTCGACTCCTGGAAGCTGGAGCAGGACTTCCCGCCCTCCGGTGACGGCATCTCACGCGCTCTGTGGCTGAAATCGATCACCCGCACCGGCAAGTCCGGCAGCGGCCCCGACGTGCCCCTGCCGCCCGTCACCTTCGCCGGCGAGCAGCGTCCCAACCGCGTCGACGCCACCGGCGACGGCCTGGCGCCGTTCATCCGGCTCCGCATGTACCAGGTGACCACCGAGACCGGCGGCACCATCGGCGTCACCTACTCCCAGCCGGACTGCACCGCGACCGCGCTGCCCAAGCCGGACGACACGAACACGACGCGCTGCTACCCCGTCAAATGGGCGTGGGAGGGGGACACCTCCAAGGTCGACTGGTTCAACACGTACGTGGCCACGCAGATCGTGGAGGGCGACAACATCGCCGCCTCCCCCGACAAGGTCACCTCCTACACCTACGTAGGCGGCGCCGCCTGGGCGAAGAGCACCGACGAGTTCACCAAGGCCGAGGACCGCGTCCACTCGGTGTCGCGCGGCTACGGACTTGTGCAGACCCGCACCGGCGCGGCTGACGACCCCAAGACACTGACGGAGACACGCTACTTCCGCGGCCTCGACGGCAAGGAGGTCAAGGACTCCGCCGGTGCGGCCGTCACCGACCGGGACGCCTTCGCCGGCACCCCGCGCGAGACCGCGCTCTACAACGGCGACGACACGAGCAAGCTCCTGACGGCCACGTCCGTCACGCCGTGGGTCTCGGCCGCCAGCGCCACCCGCACGCGCACGGGCCTGCCCGACCTGGTCGCCGTCAAGACCGGCACGGAGAAGCAGTCCACCCGCACGACGACCGCCGGCGGCACCCGCACGGTCGAATCGACCAGCCACCACGACGACCTCGGCATGGTGGACTGGGTCTCGGAGACCGGCGACACGGCCAAGACCGGCGACGAGAAGTGCACCACCAGCACCTACGCCCGCAACACGGCCACCTGGATCCTCAACAAGGTCAGCCGCATCACCTCGGTCGCCGCGCCCTGCGGCACGCCCGCGAGCGGCCCCGCCGACACCGTCAGCGACGTCCGCACCTACTTCGACAACGCCGCCCTCGGCAGCGTCCCGGGCAGCGGCCTGATGACCAGGATCGAGAGGATCAACGGCAAGGGCGACGGCTACGACACCGTCTCCAGCGTCCCCTCGACCTGCGGACCGGCGAAGAACGAGCTCTGCTACGACGTCCACGGGCGGCAGCTCGCGTCGGCCGACGCCTACGGCAAGGTCACCACGACCGCCTACACACCGGCCACGGGCGAGGCGCCCACCTCGATGACGGTCACCAACCCGCTGGGCCACACCGTCACCTCCGAGGTGGACCCGCTGCGCTCGCAGCCGGTGAAGGTCACCGACGCAAACGGCAAGGCCACCAGCACGGCCTACGACGCCCTCGGCCGCATGACGAAGGTCTGGCTGCCGAACCGTCCGACGGCCACCTACCCGGAGTCCCCCAGCCGCGTCTTCGAGTACACGATCCGCAACAGCGGCCCGAACGTCACCACGTCGAAGACCCTGACCCACGACCAGAAGTACTCCGTCGTCCACTCCATCCAGGACGGCCTGCTGCGCGAGCGCCAGACGCAGACGCAGTCGCCCGACCTGGCCGGACGCCTCGTCTCGGAGACGTTCTACGACACCCGCGGCCTGGCCTGGCGCAGCTCCGGCACCTACTACGCCGACGGCGCCCCGTCGCCCGACCTGGTGACCGGCGCCGAGACCGCCTACCCGTCGTCCACCGACACCGTCTTCGACGGCGCCGGCCAACCCACGGCGGTCATCGCCAAGAAGTTCGGCACCGAGACCCGCCGCACCACGACCACCTACACCGGCGACACCACCACGGTCGTCCCGCCCGCCGGCGGAGTGGCCACGACCGACGTCACCGACGCCCTCGGCCGCGTCGTCGAGCGCAAGCAGTACACCGACCCCGCGCGCACGGCGTCCCAGTCGACGCACTACGCGTACAACAAGCTGGGGCTGCTGGCGCAGGTCACCGACCCGGGCAACGCCAAGTGGACGTACACCTACGACGTCCGCGGCCGCCAGACCGAGGCGAGCGACCCCGACAAGGGCGTCACCAAGACCGCCTACGACGCCGGGGACCGGGCGACCGACGTCACCGACGCCCGCGGCATCACCGTCCACACCGACTACGACGACCTCGGGCGCCCGGTCGCGACCAAGCAGGGCGCGACCACCCTGACAGCGCACGTCCACGACACCGTCGCCAAGGGACACCCGGCGAAGTCCGTCCGCTACGAGGGCGGCAAGGCGTACGAGTCGGAGATCCTCTCCTACAACGACCTGTACCAGCCGCTCGCCACGACGGTGACCATCCCTTCCACCCCCGACACCGGGGCTCTGGCCGGCACCTACCAGTGGACGAACACGTACAACATCACCGGCCAGCCCCTGACCACCAAGCACCCCGCCATCGGCGGCCTGCCCGCGGAGACGGTCGGCAACACGTACAAGTCGGTCTCCGGCCTCCTCAACAGCATGGGCGCCGGCACCACCCGACTCGTGTCGGCCATGGTGTACGACCACTACGGCCGCACCACCCGCTCCGAGCACGGAGCGCTCGGCCAGCGCCTGTACCGCACGACCGAGTACGACGAGCACACCGGTCAGGTCAACCGCTCCTACACCGACCGCGACACCGCCCCCCAGCGGATCGAGGACACCAAGTACGGCTACAACCCGGCCGGCAGCATCACCTCCATAGCCACGGCCTACGGCCAGGACGCGCTGCGCACGACGGACACCCAGTGCGTCAACCTCGACGCACTGAACCGGATCATGCAGGCGTGGACCAACCAGGGCGAGACCTGCGCGGCCTCCCCGTCGGCGGCGGTCATCGGCGGCGAGGACCCGTACTGGACCTCGTACACCTATGACGCGGTCGGCAACCGCAAGACCGAGACCAAGCGCAAGACGGCCTCGGGCCCGGCGGCCGACATCGTCCGCACCTACCAGGCTCCGACGCCGGGCAAGCACGACCTGCCGAAGGTCACGCAGACCGGAGTCGACCCGCACGAGGAGCTCTTCACCTACGACGCGGCTGGCAACACCAAGACCCGCAAGACCGGCGCGGACACCGAGACGCAGTACCTGGAGTGGGACGCCGAAGGCCACCTGAAGACCCTCAACCAGGGCACCTCCAGCAACTCCTTCGTCTACGACACCACGGGCCAGCGCCTGCTCCGCAAGGACAGCAAGGGCACGACGCTCTACCTGCCGGGCGGCAACGAAGTGCGCCTGGACAAGGCCGGCACGGTGTCGGGCACCCGCTATTACGGCGGCGTGGCGATGCGCGAGGGCGGCAAGCTGACGTACCTCTTCGCCGACCACCACGGCACCGGCACCCTCCAGGTGACCGGTGACGCCGCACAGACGGTGACCCGCCGCAAGACGGGCATCTTCGGCGAGGCCCGCGGCCCGCAGCCGGCGTCGTGGGCCGGCGACAAGGGCTTCGTCGGCGGCACGAAGGACACCGACACCGGCCTCACGCACCTGGGGGCACGCGAGTACGACCCGCTGACCGGCCGCTTCATCTCGGTCGACCCGATCATGGACCTGTCCAGCTCGCAGCAGATGCACGGGTACGTCTACTCGAGCAACAACCCGGTCACCCTCTCCGACCCGTCGGGCCTGATCGAAACGGACTGCCTGAACGGCCACTGCGACGGCCACTACGACCCCCGCGACGACAAGAAGCCGGTCACGGACAAAACCCGCAAGAAGGGGATAACGGGCGGCTACAACAGCCACAACGACTACCGGCAGCCGACGCTGCTGGAAGACGACTACGGCCTCACGATCCGGCTGCCCAAGGAGAAGAAGCAGGTCTTCATCGAGCTGTACATCCAGCACTACCACAAGCAGATCGCCAGATACGACCTCGGATTCTCTGAGCAAGACGACTGGATCAACAAGACGCAGGCGATGATCTACGCCTGCGAAGCGATCAAGTGCGACGAGCTCAGGGACTACGTCATCCAGCACGGCCTCGCCGTCGAAGCCGTGTACGGCCCCTGGGAGGGCCGCAACCTCAACGCCCGGGCAGTGCCGAAGGCGATGCCCGCGAACTACCGCAAGATATCGACGGCCAAGGTGACCGGCTGCCAGTGCTTCCTCGCGGGCACGAAGGTCGAGATGGCCGACGGCACGACCAAGAGCATCGAGGACGTCCAACTCGGCGACGAGGTCAGGGCCACCGACCCGCGCTCCGGCGAAACAGGCAAGCGCCCGGTCACCCGCCTGATCGTCACCGTGAACGACAAGCACTTCAACAAGCTGTCCATTGCGACGCAGGACGGAATCAGCGAACTCACAGCAACCTACGAACACCCCTTCTGGTCACCGTCCGAAAACGCCTGGCTGGAGGCCGCTGACCTCAGGCCAGGCATGACGCTCCAGACGAGCGACGGCACAACGGCCATCCTCACGGCGAACCACCCCTTCACCCAGCACGCAAAGACGTACAACCTCACGGTCGCAGACCTCCACACGTACTATGTGCTGGCGGGACAGACTCCGGTCCTGGTTCACAACTCTAACGGGTGGTGTGGACCTGGCCTGAGAACGGCATCGGAAGCTGGTATCAGCCCGAATGATGCCAAGCGAATTCAGAATGCCGCCGACAAGGCGGGGCAGCCAATAATCGTGGTCGGAAGCCGCGCAAACGGAACCCCCAACCCGACGTCAGACTGGGACTACATCCTGTCTGGCCCGTCCAGAACTCGTCACAGCGTCAAGAATTCGCTGCCAAGAGGGACGGGTGATGGTGAAGGGAGCGGGCGCGGTCGAGACTTCTGGCAAAGCTATAATCCGAACCGCCCCGACTACGCAGAGCTGGATCGGAATAGGCCGTACGTGGTATTCGAGCCCCGGAGCAGGTGAGGACTTGAGAGCGTCAGAGCGCGTCATCAACGAGGTCGCTCAAGGGCTCCGCGCCCTGGACGATGCTGTGGCCTGGTTCTCCTCGTTGGAACAGGCTCAGCAGAAGGCGGTACTGCACGAGGTTGTTCGTTACGCCATGCAGGCCCATGCAACGGTGAACGACGCGAGTGAGGGGCTACCGCGATCAGGCGTCAAGCCGACCATGACCCCGGCAGTGCTGATTGTCCGGGAACCGATTCTCGAACAGATGGGGAAGATCATAAATCTGCCCCCCGGTGAGTACGTGAAAGCATTTCGCGTCCTCGTGTCTACGTTCGCAGTAGCTGACACGCGACGAAGAGAAACGGAGTGCCGAGGAACTTGTAGCCACGCCTGGCACAACCTGTCGTAAGCGCCGACGCCACCGGCGCGCCGAGGGGTAGATTGCCAAGGGTTTCAGAGTTCACTTGGGCGCACATTGGGAGCCCCCGCCGAGTCGGTAATCGGCGGGGGCTCTCGGGCGTTTGACGGCAACGCTGACGGCAACGTCAGCGGACGAGCGTTGCGGCAGGCAGCTCGTCAGGGGGTTCCTCGGCGTGGCCGAGGACGCCGCTCAGGGAGTCGATGGCTTGGCGTTGGAGGCGGAGCCGGACGTGGGCGTAGACGCCGGCGGTGACGCCGATGTGGGAGTGTCCGAGGAGTTCCTTGATGACGACGAGGTCCACGCCCTGCTCCAGGAGAAGGGTCGCCGTCGAGTGTCGGAGGTCGTGGAAGCGGATGCGGCGGAGTCTGGCCCGGTCGAGGAAGCTACGGAAGCGACGGGTGAGGTTGGCAGGGTCGAGAGGTCCACCGGTCGGCGTGGTGAAGACCAGGCCACTGCCCTTCCAGTCCGAGCCGACAGCCTGGCGCTCCATGTCCTGCCGCTCCTTGTGTTCCTTGAGGGAATGGAGGCATTCGGTCGGGAGGGCGATGCGGCGTTCGGATGCTCGGGTCTTGGTGGGCAGATGTGTGAGACCGCCGGTGCGGGTGCGCTGGAGCGAGCGCCGGATGCTGGCCGTTCCGGTGGTGAGGTCGAGGTCTTCCCAGTGGAGGCCGAGGAGTTCGCCCTTGCGGAGGCCAGTGCGGAGGGCGAGTTCGTACAGCGCCTGGAGCCGGTCGGCGCGGGCGGCGTCGAGGAACTGGCGGGCCTCGGCTGCGGTGAAGGGCCGGAAACGCGTCGGCCGGGGTGCGGTGGTCTTGACGTTCCGGGCGACGTTGCGGGGCAGCTCGTCTTCACGAACGGCGTTTTCCAGTGCCGACTTGAGCACCGAGTGCACGTAGGTCACGGTCGAGGGGGACAGCCGCTTCTGGCAGCACTCGCCGATGGCGCAGCACGCCTCCCGCTCGGTGTCCAGGCCTTGGGCGCAGCACTGGCAGGTCGTGCGGAGCCGGTCGAGGAAGGTGCGGACGTCCTTGGCGGTGAGGCGCGCGACCTTCTTGGTGCCGAGTCCGGGGATGAGGTGGAGGCGGACGCAGGCGGCGTATCGGGTGTGAGTGTTCTCGCGAAGCCGGTGAACGGCGACACTGCTGAGCCAGTACGTCAGGTAGTCACCGAGCGTGCTGTCAGCAGTGGCGACCGGCAGCCCGCGGTTGCTGTCGGCGATCTTCTCGGCGAGCTTGTCGGCCGCGTTCTTGCGGGTGGTGCCGTAGACGCGGACGCGTTTGCGGGTGCTGTTGGCGGCGAGGACGTAGCCGGCGGCTTCCCAGCGGCCGTCCTTACGCTGGTAGATGGTTCCTTCGCCGTTGGCGCGGACCTTCTTGCGCTTGGGGGCGGTCATCGGGCGGCCTCTTCCAGGTGGCGCTGGACGTAGTCAGCGAGGGCGTGGGCGGGGATGCGGCGGGCGCGGCCGATGGTCAGGGAGGCGAGGCGGCGGGTGCGCAGGAGGTCGTAGAGGGCGGAGCGGCCGATCTTGAGGCGGGCCATGGCCTCGGGGACGGTGAGGAGTTCGTCGTCACGCACCGGCTGTCACTCCCTGTTCGGGTGTCGGGCCGGCGTGGATGAGTGCGGCGAGGCGTTCGAGGTTGGGGGTGAGGCCGGTGCCGTCGTAGGCCCAGTGGGCGAGGACGAGGGTGGTCGTGGAGGGCGGAGGGGTGTGGCGGCGGTGCCAGGCGGCGCGGGCGGCCCGGAGGGCGCCGAGGGTGGTGGAGTAGGCGCGGGTCTTGGTGGAGAAGTGGCCGCGGAAGCCGAGCATGTGGGCCCACTTGCGCAGGTTGAGGTGCTTGAGGTCGTCGCGGTTGCCGAGGGTCCAGGCGGTGCGGATCATGCGGGCGGCGTGCTCGGGCACGGACTCGAACCAGAGGTCGGTGATCCTCTTCAGACGGTGGTCGAGGGTGCCGGTCGCGGCTTCGGTGCCCTTGGTGGCGTACTTGGCGACGTATCCGGCGACCTTGCCCTCGGTGATCGTGGTCCCGCCCTGGAAGGCGGAGGACCGGATGATCCTGGTGTCGGTCTGCTGGCCAAAGGCGAAGGAGCGGGCGCGGCCGCTGACCTCGGGCCCGTCGATGTGGGCGCGGGTGGCTGCGATCCGGATGGTGTCGGCCAGGAGTTCGGGGGTGGCCCATGCGGGTGGCGGGGTGTAGGGGCCTGCGGGGCCGTCGAGGCGGATCACGGCGTGGAAGTGGATCAGTCCGCGCTGCTGGTATTCGGCGACCTTGGCGTACGAGACGCGGACGGCCTTGGAGAGCAGTCGTTGCGGGACACCGGCTGCGGCGGCGATGGTGCGGCGCAGGTGGAGCATGAAGCGGGCCCACAGGGCGGGGGCGTGGGCGTTCCACAGCACGGCGCCGGTGTAGTCGTAGTGCTCGGGGTCGAGCGGTGTGCCGAGGAGCGGGTCGCCTTTGGTGTGGGTGCGTCCGCAGCGGCAGCGGGCGGAGCCGCCCACGCGTCGCCCGTGGACCGGGCCGTACGAGGGTGCGGTGAGGGTGGCGAAGACGCGGGGGTGGGTGGCGACCTGGTCGGGGATGTTCTTGCCGCCGCGCAGGCCGGTGGCGATGAGGTGGTAGGTGTCCTGGCGGTAGAGCTCGGCGCAGGAGGGGCAGCGGGTGGTGCGGCGGTTGCCGCAGCGGACCAGCAGGTGCCCGGCGGGCAGCTCCTTGGACTTCAGTTCCCGCAGGATCTCGCCGGTGAAGGCGTCGGTCTCGGTGCGCTGCCCTTCGAGCCGGATCGGCTGGGCGCACCCGCCGAGCGAGGACAGCTGCCGTACCAGGCCGAGCAGGTCGCGATACCCGGTGAACGTGGGTAGCGCGGCCGTGGCGGGTTCGGGGCGAGGGATTGTGGCGGTGGGGTCGTGCGGTGGCATGCTGGCGGGACCTCTCTGCGCTGCGGCACACGTGTGCCGTGGATGGAGGGGAGGGAGGCCCCGGCAGGGGCGAGGGTTTGGCGACTACACGCCCTTGCCGGGGATCACTGCGAAGCGGGACCAGGCGGCGGCGGTCACGCGGCCTTGTCCAGGTCGACGCGGTCGGGCAGCTCGCGGACCTTGAGCCCTTCGGCGCACATGAGGTCGTTGATCTGCCAACAGGCTTCGGTGGGCAGGTAGACCGAGCGCAGCCGGACGGGGGTGCGCATGTCGCCGATGGAGGCGATGGAGACGCCCTGGGGCATGGTGCGGTCGGCGGCGGTGATGTCCAGTTCCCGGCCGTCGGGGAAGAGGTGCAGGAAGTCCTCGACGGTGTCGACGCGGTGGCAGATCCGGGCGGACAGGTTGGTGCGCACGGCGGTGGTGAGAACGTCGGCGGAGGGCTTCTGGGTGAGCAGCCACAGCCGTATGCCGAACTTGGCGCCCTGGCTGGCGATGGCCAGCAGCTCGGCCTCGAAGCGTTCGCGGGCCTTGCGGTCGGGGTGCCGGGTGTAGTTCGCCACCTCGTCGATCACCACGAGCAGAAGCGGCAGCTCGGGGCTGAATTCGGTGATGCGGTCGGTGCGGCCGGACCAGAACAGCCGTTCCCGGCGCTGCATCTCCTCGCGCACCCAGCGCAGGATCTCGGTCGGCTCGTCGGGGTGGACGGCGTCGGAGACCTTGTAGGCGGTACGCCACCAGGGCGCGACCGCACCGAGGTTGGGGTCGATCACGATCAGACGCACGTCCCGCATCAGCGAGGCGTAGGCGAGCAGGGTGTTGACGGTGATCGATTTGCCGGAGCGGGTGAGGCCGGCGACGAGGGCGTGGGCGGAGTACGCGAGGTTGAGCTCAATAGGAGTGCCGTCCTCGTCCCAGCCGAGCAGCACGTCATCGGTGGAGACGAACTGCCCCGGTCGGCACACGGGGGCGCCGTCCGGGCCGAGGAGTGGTGAGCGGATCACTGCCTCCAACGGCTCCCGCCGGAAGCCGCGCGCGACGATCACTCCGGGCTTGGGCTGGCTGATCCGGATGCGACGCATTCCCCAGGCATCGCACAGGCCCTCGCCGGCGTCCTGCCAGGCGCTGAGCCCGACCTGCGGCAGGGCATCGGCGGTGACGGTGACGCCGAAGGCGTCGGCGCGGGTGCGCAGGCGTGGCACCAGCACGCGCGGCTTGGTCGGTTGTTCCTGCGGGCCGTACTGCTGGAGCACGGTCGGGGTGGCGTCCTTGACCGCCAAGCCCAGCATCGGGGCGAGTCGCTTCCAGCCCCACCGCATCCGCCGCGCCTGCCGCAGGCTGACCCGGGTCTCGGCATCGGCGCGGTACCAGCGGGTGAAGCAGAACCCGGCCCAGCCCAGCAGCCCGAGGCCGACCACGGCCAGGAGCACGAGCCCGAGGGGGTTGCCGGTCATCAGGCGCCCGCCTTGGCGGTGACGGCGTCGGCGCGCAGGGAGATGCCGTGCCGGTCCTTGCCGTTGATCTCGTTCTCCCAGGCCGACGCGACCAGGCCAGTGAAAACGACGGGCATACCGACCTTCAGGCCCTTGCCGAGGCCCGGCTCCGGGACTTTCACGGTGATCACTTCGGCTCGGCCGTTGAAGGCGAACATCACGTCCACCAGGTGCAGGTGGGCGCCGGTGGCCCGGTCGATCGCGGGCTGCTGGCCTTCGCGGTCCTTGAAGTGCGGCCGGGAGTCGGAGGCCAGGATCAGCATGGCCTGGGACTGGTCGATGGGCATGGTCTTCACGGCAAACCTCCAGGTAGAGGGGGCGAGTCACCCGTGTGGGTGATCGCGTGCCGCAACCATACATCCATTCCATCCGAAGTCCATCCCTATTGAGTTCCATCCGTTCTTGCGGTGGTCCATCCATCAGGCGGCTACCCTGACCCCGTGAGGCCGCTGAGCTGGTGAAACACGACAGTCAGCGGGCGGCCCTTGGCTGGTGGAATCGGACTGGGACCAGGGATGGACATGGCTGCTGCTGACGAAGCGCGCTTGACGTTCGAACGCATCGCGGACGACCTGCGACAGCAGATCCGGGACGGCGAACTGCGTCCGGGTCAGCTCCTGCCGACGCAGAGCCAGCTCATGCAGACCTATAAGGCGTCGAGCCTGACCGTGCAGAAGGCGATCCGGCTTCTCAGGAATGAGGGCTGGGTCATCGCCCGCCAGGGGCGCGGCACATTCGTCACGCGCTCGGCCGACTTCGAGGACGCCTTCGAGAAGGTCGCTGGCGATCTCCAGCAGCAAATCTACTCCGGCGCTCTGGCCCCCGGTGCCAGGCTGCCCGCGCGCGAGGTCCTGGCGGAGCACTACGCGGTGCCGCTCAACGTGGTCACCAACGCCATCGCCCTGCTGGCCGGCAACTTCCTCCTGCGCTACCCCGGCGACCTGCCCGGCGACGAGGTCTACGTACGTGACTGGGACGACCATGGCTTCGCCACCCAGCTCATCCACGGCCGCCTGGTCCGCAAGATCAGGGACGGATCACTCGCCAGGGGAGCCAGGGTCACCGTGGACGACGTGGTCGAAACGATCGGCGGCGACCCGGAATCCGCAGACCAGGCCCTGACCTTCCTCGCCCTGGAGGGCAGGATGAAGAAGGCCCACCAGCGGAACGGCTCAATGGCGTATGCCGTCGTGGGGGGCGAGTTCGGCACAGAGGTGCCGGTAGCGGTGCAGCCGGTGGACGAGTCGGACAAAGCGTCGGCTGCCCCGCAGAAGGAGTTCCCGGCGGCGGCCGGAGTAGCGGATCTCGCCTACAAGCTCGAACGCGCCCTGGAGCGGATCGAGGAGCTGGAGGAGCGCGTCGAACGCCTCGAAGGCCGCGACGCCAAGTGAAGCGGACACGTGAACGACAGCGTCCCCGAAGGCCGCAGGCTGGCTTTCGAGGACGCTTCGCGTGGATCGGTCAGGGCTGGTACTCGTAGCCGATCGTGAACCGAGGCGGCAGACACCACTCCCCGTACTCGATGATCCCCTCCGCGTCCGACCAGCGGTGCGCGCCGGCCAGGATCGGGGAACCGACCGGCAGCCCCAGGGCGCTCGCCTCTCGGGCGTCGGCGGGGCGGGCGTGCATGTCGTCGCGGGCGTGGGTGATCGTGCGCCCGGTGGCTTCCAGCACCCGGGCGGACAGTCCGTGATTGCGGCCCGGGGCGGTGTTCAACAGGTCCGGCACGAGGGCGGCGAACGGGGCCGGGTACCAGGTCACGGCGAACACGGTCCGGGTCTTGCCCCGGCCCGCCAGCCACTCGCGCCGCACCACCTGATCCCCGGTCTCCAGGTCGAAGATCTCCGCCACGTACAGCGGCGGGACGATCAACTCGGCCGCCGTCACCCGGCTCGTCTCACCCTCTGCCAGGAACGACTTCACCCGCTGGACCCGAGCCAGCCGGTCCCGCGCCGACAGCGTCCAGCGCGGGTCATCGGCGACGTAGGTACCCCTGGGGGTGGTGCGGATGAAGTTCTCCACCTGGAGCGCCTGCAAGGCCCGCGAGACCGTGGCGGCCGCGGCCTGCCACTGGCCGGCGATCTCCCGGTTCGTCGGCAGCTTGGCGCCCGGCTCAAGCTCTCCCGACAGGATGCGCTCCCGGAAGTGATCCGCGATCTTCGTGAACGTCTTGGGACTGGGCATAAGGCGTGCCCCTCCGTTGAGTTGACGTGATGTCAGTGAGAGCACACTAGTGCACTGCGAACCGTAGCGGGAGTGCTTCGGCCACTCGAATACTGAACTAGAGCACCGACCTGTCAAGAGGTCGGCCATGTGACGTTCGAGAGGTGGCAATGTGCATGAGGGAGCCGACCAGGTACTCGACCCCGCCGGTCGAACTCCCCTTGCGCTTGGAGCCGGAGCCTGCACCCGTTGAAGGCTGCGCAGGCTGTGCCGAGCTGGCCAACGTGCGCGACCGGGCCCGCGCGGTCGGCGACATGACCACCGTCAGCGACTGCAACGTCTACATGCGACGCCACCCGGAGGGCCACCAGTGAGCCCCCGCGCCGTCTACCGGCACATCCCCCACACCATCCGCCACGCACCCGAAGGCGGCATCACCTACGAGGCGTTCTGCGCCGCGCCCGACTGCGGAGCCGAATCCGGACCCCATTCCGAGCAGGAAGCCGCACAGGACTGGGCACTCCGCCACACCGGACGCACCGGCCACGACCTGTTCAGACGCGTCTTCACCGACCACGCCAAGGTCACCCGGGCCGAATAGAACCACCACCGCCAGCCTGAACAGGACCCACACCCCACAGGCCATCGCACCAGGCCAGCAGCCAGCCGGACGCTCGGCCACCGACCACTGCGTACCGCCGAAGCAGGGTGCGTCCAAACTTTCTCTACGTCTTCAAGGCGACCCGCTGACGCGGGTCGCGCGCGGCACGGGCGCCCACCCGGCCCGCTCTCGGCTCCGCCACCGCGGGCCGGCCAGCGACCAGGCCGCGCAGAGACAGCACAGCGGACGACCGGAAGCGCAGGAGAAGCCGGACGCGCCCGCACAGCGAACGCCAGGCCGACGGCGAGGCGACGGCGGGGAGTTGGCTGAGCCGAAGGCCCGGATGTGGGGCCGGTCGGCTCCATGGGCTTTACCCACCTCCCCGGGCCGGGACCCGCGTCGGGCAAGGCCAGGGGGCCACTCGTTCAAATTCCGGGCAGGTCTAAAGCCTGCCCGAGTTGCCTGGCCAGCGTACGGCCCCCTGACCATGCCCGACCCCAACCCGGGCAGGACACCGGCCAAAGCCCACTCCACCGCCCTCAGGCGCGCAGTCGTCTGACGGCAACGCCGACGGCAACAGGGGCGCACAGCACGACACTTCCACGCACACCTACGGACCGGCCGGAATTCGCTGACCAGCGAAAATGCAGGTGACGGCCGCCCGGCGAGCACACGTACTATGTGCTGGCAGGGGTCACGCCGGTACTTGTTCATAACAGCAACTGCGGCATTGATGACACAACAACGCTGTATCGATTCGGAAATGGCCCCGAAACGCAGGAGAAGCTAGCGGAAGATTCCGCTCACGCTGAGCGGAAAGATTTCCCCCACGGGATTTCAACATCAACGAGGCTGCCTCCGAAGTTTAAAGAATCTGGAGAGTATCGTTCGACAACGGTCGGTTCGCTGAGGGAGAGGGGATTCAAAGTGGAGCAGACGGGAAATAATAAGGCGCATCACACGGTTCATCTACCAAAGCCGGTGACGCATCGGGTGGCAGACTCGCTGAATGAGGCATTCGAGAGTCCGCGATGAACGACCGAGCTGCCGCGGCATGCGCAGTATTCCTGGATCCTTCGACTGGCCTCGCAGACAGAATTGCCGCGCTAATCGAACTGTCAGCCCTGGATTCCGAACGAGCCATTCAGGTTGCAGTCAGTGTGACTGAAAATCCGGATGAGCCTCCAAGCGTCTTGGTTGCTGTAGGGAAAGAGATTGCCCGAATCGCTTCAAAAACTCGATGGCTCACAGAGTTTGAGGTCAGGAACATGAGCGACGTGGCCTTCGATGCTTATTGTGACCATCTCACGTGAATCTGGTTTGCGGTACTGGCTGCCTTGATCGAACATTTGGTCTCTTGGCTGCATGGGAAAGGTCCTACGCGCACCCCACGTACGCGGTGGGTAGGGGTCTGACTCGCCTCGACCGCGCCGATACGGTCTGACGGTGAGAGACAGTAATGGCGGCGAACATTCCCGGTGTTCGCCGCCATTGCTACGTTTGGCCCAAGTGTCACCTGGCCAGAAATTTTTTCCGCACCCCGAGCTGGCTGCATAGGCGGAGGCTAGGCTGTCCCGTAACTGCTGGTCAAAGGTGAGATGTTCTTAGTTGGCAGGTGTGATCACGGGGTAGGAGCCTCCTGAATAGCCCCGCTCCCCCGGCTGAGTCCGCGCTGTTTCGGGAAGCTTGTGACTGTGTTGCAGCGGGAGGGTGCGGACGCGGTCCGCAAGGGACAGCCGTGGAGCCTTCCGCTGGAGGACGGGCACTGCTGGTCGCGGCGTATTCGCGCACAAACTTGACGATGCGCCAGCTGGTCGTGCCTTCGGCGTATCCAATATCGGCGGCGGACCGGATCATCGACCACCTAAGGACTGTCCCGTATAAGGCTGTGAGCTGGTAGGTCGGCTGGCGGTACTGTCGGCCGATGGAGTCTGAGAAGCCGAACGGGTGCCCGCTTCACGGCGACGGGGCGGCTGCCCAGGGTCTCGCGGGGCGCCTGCTCACGGAGGTCCTCGCTTCGCGGCACGTGTATGGCGGCGGTGATCTCGCGGGGCCGCTGGACGTGTGGCTGATCGATGACCGGGGTGCAACCGTTCACGTCACGACTGGATCGGACGGGTGCCTGATCGTCGAGGAGTCGGAGCCCCACACGGGCTACGACATGGGCGACTCGGGACGCGTCACTGTGGGAGCGATCGGCAACGAGACACCGTTCGCAGATCACATCGGGGAAAGCATTCTGGCGGTGCGGGAAGAGCACGAACCGAACACTGGACGCGTTGCTCTGGAGCTCTCATTCCCCAGAGGGCGCGTCCGCTGCGAGAGTTGGGCGGGGGACCTCCGTCTGACCCTGATGTGATGATCTTGCTGTGGCTGGTGTGATCACGGCGTCGGAGCCGTCCTGGATAGCCCCGTTCACCGGGCTGAGCCCGAGGCAGTTCGGGAAGCTGGTGACGGTGCTGCGGCGCCAGGGTGCGGACGCGGTCCGCAGGGGCCGGCCGTGGAGCCTTCCGCTGGAGGACCGGGCCCTGCTGGTCGCGGCCTACTGGCGCACGAACCTGACCATGCGGCAGCTCGCTCCGCTGTTCGGGGTGTCGAAGTCGGCGGCGGACCGGATCATCGACCACCTCGGGCCGATGCTCGCGCTCCAGCCCCGCAAACGCTTCGCCAAGGACGCCGTGCTCATCGTGGACGGCACCCTGGTCCCCACCCGCGACCACACCATCGCCGAGCGGTCGAAGAACTACCGGTACTCCACCAACCACCAGGTCGTCATCGACGCCGACACCCGCCTGATCGTCGTGGTCGGCCGGCCGCTCGCCGGGAACCGCAACGACTGCAAGGCATGGGAAGAATCCGGCGCCAAGGCCGCCGTCGGCAAGACCCTCACGATCGCCGACGGCGGCTACCCGGGCACCGGACTCGTCATCCCGCACCGCCGGCAGCGCGGCCAGACCGAACTGCCGGACTGGAAGGAGGAACACAACAAGTCCCACAAGCAGGTCCGGGCCCGGGTCGAGCACGTCTTCGCCCGCATGAAGACCTGGAAGATCCTCCGCGACTGCCGCCTCAAGGGCGACGGCGTCCACCACGCCATGCTCGGCATCGCCCGGATGCACAACCTCGCCCTCGCCGGATAGGCAAGCGGGCCGCACGGCGGCCCACCACGCTTGAGACGGCCAGAAGATCATTTACGGGACAGCCCTTACGAGCTCGTGCATGGTTGGTGGTGGCACGTCGAAAGGTGCAGGTCGGCGCGGTGGTCACCGTGGCTGACGGGCCCCGCGGGTGGCGGTCTGCTGGTGTGAGAGCAGTCCGGCGATGGCTTGGATCGTGTCACTCATCTGCTCGCGTCGGCCGAGGTGGCGAGCGAGTGCCCGCCAGTTCTTGAGGTGTGCGATGCCGTGCTCGACTC
>NZ_RPSE01000719.1:0-1368 GCF_003949955.1 Streptomyces sp. WAC05292 | reverse complement strand
CCCCTCCCCCGCACCCGTGCGCCCCCACGCGGCGGCGACGTCCCTCTTCGGTCAACGGCTTTCAGCCTGCCACGGGGGTCTGACAGCTCAGGACACGGGCCGTGAGTCCTGCCAGATCGACTCGAATTCCTCCCGATACGTTGGCAGAAGTCCGTTTTCGGTGTCGCGTGCGGCGTCCCGCGCCCCGCCGCCCCGCAGGACCAGCACCGGCGCCTCCATGCCGCGAGCCCGCCGCAGGTACGACTGCACGACGGCGATGCCCGAGCTCTCCCCCTCCACCAGGTAGGCCGTGAAGCGGGGCGTCTCGTCGAAGACGTGGATCTCGAACCGGGAGGGGTCCTTCAGCCCCGCCCGAACCCGCCGCACGTGCAGGATGTTCATCTCGACCGAGCGGCTCAGCTCGCCCTTGCGCAGCCCCAGCTCGCGCTCGCGCCGCTTGACGGCGCTGCTCGCCGGGTTCAGGAACAGCAGCCGGACCCGGCAGCCCGCCTCGGTGAGCCGGACGAGTCTTCGGCCGGAGAAGTTCTGCACCAGCAGGTTCAGGCCTATGCCGATGGCGTCGAGCCGCCGCGCCCCGCCGAAGAGGTCCTCGGCGGGCAGCTGCCGCTGGAGCCGCACCCGGTCGGGGTGGACGGAGACCACGTCCGCGTACCGGTCGCCGACGAGGTCCTCCACCGCGTCGATGGGCAGCCGGTCCGCGGACGGCGAGCCGGCGCCACCGCCGAGGACCTCCAGCAGCCGGGCCGACGCCCGCTCGGCCTGCTCCAGCACCGCCCGCGACAGGGCGCGGTTGCGCGAGACGACGTTGCGCGTGACCTCCAGCTCGTCGAGCGCGAGCTCGATCTCCCGCCGGTCGTCGAAGTACGGCTCGAAGCAGGGCCAGTGCTGGACCATCAGCTCCCTGAGCTGCGGCAGCGTCAGGAAGCTGAGGACGTTGTCGTCGGCCGGGTCGAGCAGGTAGCCCTTGCGCCGGCTGACCTCGCGCACCGCGACCGCCCGGTGCACCCACTCCTGGCCGGCCGGCCCGGCCGCGGCGACGACCCAGTCGTCCTCGCCGTGCACGGGCTCGTAGATCGGCCGCAGGACCGCCCCGACGACCGACCGCAGCCGCTGCTCGATCAGGTTGAGCCAGATGTACGCCCGGCCCGCGCGCTGGGCCCGCGTACGGACCTCGCTCCAGGCGTCGGCGCCCCAGTCCAGCTCGGCCCCGGCCCGGATGACGGCCGCCCCGTGCACCCACGCCTGGCCGGCCGGCCCGGCCGCGGCGACGACCCAGTCGTCCTCGCCGTGCACGGGCTCGTAGATCGGCCGCAGGACCGCCCCGACGACCGACCGCAGCCGCTGCTCGATCAGGTTGAGCCAGATGTA
>NZ_RPSE01000718.1:0-1204 GCF_003949955.1 Streptomyces sp. WAC05292 | reverse complement strand
TGAGCGTCTCGTGGGCTCGTGGTGGGTTTCGCCATCGCTGTCCGTCACGGTGACGGTCTGCTCGTTGAGGTAGTGGTAGATCTGCCAGAACTGGGCGGCGGTCTTGTTCTCTGCAGTGCAGCTCTGTTGCCGATCTAGGGCGCGGGCCTCCAGATGGCGTGCCAGGGATTCCAGATCACGATCGGTCCAGGCCGGGAACAGCGATTGGGTGGCCTTGGCCGCCGCCATGACCTGGGCGTGGCAAAGCACGATCCGGCTGTGACTGACGCCGCTCTGGGTCATGAACCGCTGTTCGTAGTGAGGGAAGGCCTCGAAATAGCGCTGCAGCCAGGCGTTCTCTTGGCACAGAACAGCGCGCAGGTAGCCCGCCAGTTGCTCGACCGGGATAGCTTTCAGGCGGTCGGCCAGAGGCTTGAGGTCGGGGCTATGGTGGTCCAGCGTCATGTGCAAATAGACGATCCTGGTCAGGATCGCTTCCGAGCCGTCTACCATGGTGTTCTGTGAGATACAGACCGCCCCCCGGAAAATCAGCGCCTCCGTATCGCTGTTGCCCGACTTCACGCCGGTGACGCGCAGCTTGGCGTTATGGTCGAACAGCGGTTTGATTTCATCCCAGCTGTATTGCTCAGTCAGGGTGCGCCCCATGGCGTCGGTCTTTTCCCGGTCGGACTCTAGGAGCACCACGGGCATGTTAGAGACGGCAGACATGGCGCGGAGTAGACCGATGCCGGATGCGCCGTTGCCGCTGGGCTTGATGCCTTCCTCGTCCTTGCGGCCGAGCAAGCGCCAGAGGAACCGAAGCAAGGTGGTCTTACCGGACCCGGCGCCGCCGGTCAGTTCCAGGAAAGGCCAGGAGGACGGCGCGCTGCGGATCTGCTGGGCAAACAGGGTACCGGTCCACCAGGAGAGCGCCGCCAGGCCGTTGAGGCTGAACACTGCGCGGAAGTCTGCGAACCAGGACGGGTCGAAGGCCTCGCCCTGGAAGACGGGGTAGCTACGCGCCGAGGTCTTCAAACCGTCGCCGCCAATGTCCAGAAAGCCATGGTCGTTGGTCATGATTTCCTTGCCTTTGTGGAAGCCGAAGGAGGGGTAGCAATAGGCGCCAGTGGCTTCGTCGTAGCCAATGAAGGGCAACGTGCGAACGGTGCTGGGGTTGCGTAGCCACTCGCTTTTGAGCATGGCCAGCACCGTTCGCACGTTGCCC
>NZ_RPSE01000717.1:0-1375 GCF_003949955.1 Streptomyces sp. WAC05292 | reverse complement strand
GAAGTACGCCTTCCAGGGCCGCCGCCCCGGACACGGGTGCGGGTGCGGGTGCGGCCTGGGTCTCGGCGGGCTGCTCGGGCCAGTAGCGGCGGCCCTGGAAGGCGTACTTCGGCAGCCGCACCGGGGTGGCCGGCCGCCCCTCGTGGACGGCCTTCCAGTCGACCTCCACTCCGTGGGTGTGCAGGCGGCCCAGTGCCTCCGCGGCGGTGCGGACGTCGTCGTGGTCGCGGCGCAGCAGCGACACGGGGCGCACCGGGAGGCCGGGCAGGCACGATTCGGCGGCCGGTGCGAGGACGGTGTCGGGCCCGAGCTCCAGGAAGGCCGTTGCCCCGCTGCCGCGGGCTTCGCGGACGGCGTCGAGGAAGCGTACGCAGCCGCGCAGCTGGTCCGCCCAGTAGTCGGGGGTGTCCATCGCGTGCGCGGTGCGGACGGTGGAGACGACGGGGACGGCGGGCCGTCCGAAGCGGACCTCGGCGGCTGCGGAGCGGAACTCGGCGAGGGCCGGTTCCACACGGGGCGAGTGGAACGCGACGTCCACGCGCAGCCGGCGTGTGCGGTGGCCGCGTTCGGCGAGTTCCCGGGCCGCCGACAGGACCTCCTCCTCGTCGCCGGACAGGACGACCGACCGGGGGCCGTTGACGGCGGCGATGCCGACGCGGTCGGCGCGGCCCTCCAGGACGGCGAGGGCTTCCTCCTCCGTCGCCCGTACGGCGACCATCGCCCCTCCGGCGGGCAGCCTGCCGAGGACGCGGCCGCGGGCGGCGACGAGGGCGGCGGCGTCGGCGAGGGGCATCAGGCCGGAGACGCAGGCCGCCGAGAGCTCGCCGACGGAGTGCCCGATCAGGAGGTCGGGGGTGACGCCCCAGCTCGACAGCAGCCGGAACTGGGCGACTTGGAGGGCGAAGAGGGCCGCCTGGGTGTAATCGGTGCGGTCCAGCAGGTCCTCCCGCTCGAAGACCGCCTCGCGCAGCGGGGTGCCGAGCCGGAACTGCGCGGACACCTCGTCGAAGGCCTGCGCGTACACGGGGAAGGTCTCGTACAGGCCCCGGCCCATCGCGGGGAGCTGGCTGCCCTGCCCGGTGAAGAGCAGGGCGAGCCGCTGCCCGGTGGCGCGGGCCACGTGCAGGCCGTCGGCCGCGCCGCCGGACGCGAGGGCCGCGAGGGCGGTGCGCCTGTGCTGCGCCCCGGCGCCGCCGATCGCGGCGCGGTGGCGGTGTGCGGACCGGGTGGTGGACAGGGCCCGTGCCACGGCGGGGACGTCGGAGGTGTCCGACTCCAGCAGGCGGCGGGCCTGTCCGCGCAGGGCCTGCTCGGAGCGCGCCGACAGCAGCCAGGGCACTCCGTCCAAGGGGGGCAGCGGGGCCGGGGTGTCCTC
>NZ_RPSE01000716.1:0-1388 GCF_003949955.1 Streptomyces sp. WAC05292 | reverse complement strand
ACGCGCGAGATCGTCTCCCTCGGATCACTCGAACACCCCAGGGCAGAGTTCGAACTCGCCGCCGGCGGCGAGTTCGAACTCTGCCCTGGGGTGTTCGAGTGATCCGAGGGAGACGATCTCGCGCGTGAAGAGGCCCGAGAGGGTCCATTCCGCGAGGACGCGCATCTTGCGGTTGAAGGTGGGGACCCGGCTGAGGTGGTAGATGCGGTGCATCAGCCACGCCGGGTACGCCTTCAGCTTGCGGCCGTAGACGTGGGCGACGCCTCGGTGGAGGCCGAGGGAGGCGACGGAGCCGGCGTAGCGGTGGGCGTACTCGGTGAGGACGCCCCCGCGGAGGGAGGCGGCGAGGTTGTCGGCGAGGACCTTCGCCTGGCGGACGGCGTGCTGGGCGTTGGGGGCGCATTCGTGGCCCGGCTCGGCGGCGGTGATGTCGGGGACGGCGGCGGCGTCGCCGGCGGCCCAGGCGTGTTCGACGCCCTCGACGGTGAGGAAGGAGGTGCAGCGGATGCGGCCGCGGTCGTTGAGGGGCAGGCCGGAGGCGGCCACGATCGGGTGCGGTTTGACCCCGGCGGTCCAGACGACGGTGCGGGTGGGGAAGCGGGAGCCGTCGCTGAGGACGGCCACGCGGTTCTCGCAGGACTCCAGGCGGGTGCCGAGGCGGACGTCGATGCCGCGGCGGCGCAGCTCGCGGACGGTGTAGACGCCCATCTGGGGGCCGACCTCGGGGAGGATGCGGTCGGTGGCCTCGACCAGCACCCACTTCATGTCCTCGGGCTTGATGTTGTGGTAGTAGCGGGCGGCGTAGCGGGCCATGTCCTCGAGTTCGCCGAGCGCCTCGACGCCCGCGTAGCCGCCGCCGACGAAGACGAAGGTGAGGGCGGCGTCGCGGAGGGCGGGATCGCGCGTGGAGGAGGCGATGTCCATCTGCTCGATGACGTGGTTGCGCAGCCCGATGGCCTCTTCGACGGTCTTGAAGCCGATGCCGTAGTCGGCGAGGCCGGGGACGGGGAGGGTGCGGGAGATCGAGCCGGGGGCGAGGACGAGTTCGTCGTACTCCACCTCCACGGGACCGCTGCCCTCTTCGGCGGTGGCCAGGGTGGTGATGGTGGCCGTGCGCTTGGCGTGGTCGATGTGGCGGGCCTCGCCGCTGATGATGCGGCACTTGTCGAGGACGCGGCGCAGCGGGACGACGACGTGGCGGGGGGAGATGGATCCGGCGGCCGCTTCGGGGAGGAAGGGCTGGTACGTCATGTAGGGCTCGGGGGTGACCACCGTGACCTCGGCTTCTCCGGGCTTGAGCCTCTTCTGGAGCCGGAGGGCCGTGTACATGCCGACGTAGCCGCCGCCGATGACGAGGATGCGGGTCGGGGCGTCCTGCGGGCGGGGGG